>NZ_BCBQ01000029.1:0-66919 GCF_001320885.1 Pseudomonas sp. NBRC 111140 | reverse complement strand
CCGCCGGCCTGGCCAATGGCCTGCTCAGCATCGACCTGCTGCGCATCGTGCCTGAAGAAGCCAAGGCCAAGCGCATCCCGATCAATGGCGACAAGCCAGCGCTGAACTGAAGGCGCAGATGTGAAGAAGGGCACCCTCGGGTGCCCTTCTTGCGTTTACACGCCGGCTCAATAATCTGCGGGCGCCTCCAGTAGCATCTGCCGAAACTCCGGCAACGGCAGCGGCCGGCTGTGCAGGTAGCCCTGGTACAGGTGGCAGCCCAGCCGTTCGAGAAACTCCAGCTGTTCGGTCAGCTCCACCCCTTCGGCAATCACCGCCAGGTCCAGGCTGCGGGCCATGGCGACGATGGCGCGGACGATTTCGGCGTCGTTGGGGTCGATCGGTGCATCGCGCACGAAGGTCTGGTCGATCTTCAACGCATCCACCGGCAAGCGCTTGAGGTAGGTCAGCGAGGAATAGCCGGTGCCAAAGTCATCCATGGCAAAACTCACCCCGTAGCGCTTCAGTTCGCGCATCTTGCTGATGGTGTCTTCCAGATTCTGGATGACAATGCCTTCGGTGATTTCCAGTTTCAGCATATGCCGCGGCAGGCGATAGTCGTCCAGGCTGCGCAGCACCCGGCCGACAAAGTCGTTCTGGCGGAACTGCCTGGGGCTGATGTTCACGCACAGGCTGAAGTCATCGGCGTCGATCAGCCCGTCGGTCAGCATGCGGGCGCAGGCGTCGCAGGCTTCGTCGAGAATCCAGCTGCCAACTTCAAGGATCAGGCCGCTTTCTTCCAGCACCTGAATGAACTGTGCGGGCGGTTGCTGGCCCAGTTGAGGGTGGTGCCAGCGCAGCAGCACTTCGGCGCCGACAATGCGGTTGTCGCGGGCATCCACCTGCGGCTGGAAGTGCAGCGCCAGTTCGCCACGGGCCAATGCCAGGCGCAGGTCGTTTTCCATGCGCAAGCGCTCGCTGGCGGCCTTCTGCATGGTGGTGTGGAACAGTTGGGTGGTGTTGCGTCCCGAGTCCTTGGCCCGGTACAGGGCGATATCGGCACGCTTGAGCAGGTCGGCCGGCGTGGCGCCGTGGTCGGGGATCAGTGCCACGCCGATGCTGGGTGTCACCTGCAGGCGCTGGCCATCCAGCGACATCGGCTCGGCCAGCAGTTCGCGCAGGGTGTCGGCCAGCTCGCGCACCTTCTCTTCCACCAGTTCGCGGCTGCCTTCCAGGCCGCTGAGCAGCACCACGAATTCGTCGCCACCCAGCCGCGCCACGGTGTCTTCCAGGCGCACGCTGGCCTCCAGTCGGGCGGTGATGATCTTCAGCACGGTGTCGCCCACCGGGTGGCCCAGCGAATCGTTGATGTGCTTGAAGTGGTCGAGGTCGAGGAACAGCAGGGCGCCGCGCAGGTTATGGCGCTTGAGCAGGGCGATCTGCTGGCTCAGGCGGTCCATCAGCAGGGCACGGTTTGGCAGGTTGGTCAGCGGGTCGTGGTAGGCCAGGTGGCGTATCTGTGCCTGGGCGTTCTTCAGCTGGCTGACGTCGCGGGCGTTCAGCAGCAGGCAGTCCACTTCATTGAGGGTTATCGGTTCCACCGAAACCTCAACGGTGAGGATATCGCCTCGTTTGTTGCGCCCGAGCATCTCGCGGTGGTGCACCCGGCCACGCTCGCGCAGTTCGGCCAGCAGTGCGCTGCGCTGCTTGTCGTCGGCCCAGATGCCGATCTCGTACACCGTGTGGCCCACCACTTCGGCTGCGCTGTAACCGGTCAGGCGGCAGAAGCCGTCATTGATTTCCAGGTAGCGGCCGCTGTGGCGTTCGGTGATGGTGATGGCGTCGGGGCTGGAGTGGAAGGCCTTGGCGAACTTTTCTTCGCTGGACTTGAGCGCGGCCTCGGCACGTTGCTGCTGGGTAATGTCGCGCAGGGTGGTAACGCTGCAGGGCTGGTCGTCGACGGTGATCAGGCGGCTGGAAATCACGCAGGTCAGGGGCGCGCCATTGCGGTGATTGACCACCACGGCAACGTTGCTCAGGGCCTGCTCGCGGATCACTCGCTCGATACGTTGCGCGCGCTCGATGGACTCGGCCCACAGGCCGATCTCTTCTGCAGTGCGGCCAAGTACCTGTTCGCCGTTCCAGCCGAAGGTCTGGGTGAATGCCGGGTTGATCTCGATGAACTGGCCCGTGTCCTGGCGGGTGACGCAGATCGGGTCGGGGCTGACCTGGAACAGGCTGGCAAACTTCTCCTCCGAGGCGCTAAGGCGCTGCTCGCGTTCCACCTGGTCGGTAATGTCGAGCAGGGTGCCTGCCATGCGCAGCGGGTTGCCCTGCTCGTCGCGGTACAGCCGCGCGCGGCTTTCGATGTAGCGTGAAATGCCGCTTTCCAGCTGCACCCGGTAGGTAATCTGGTAATTGCCTGCGGGCCCTTCGCGCAGGCTGCGGTAGGCCTGGCGCATCGAATTGCGTTCCTGCTCCGGTACCCCTTCGAAAAACGCATCGAACGATTCATGAAAGGGGATCGGCGGTAGGCCGTGCAGCTGCGCGGCGCGGGCCGAGCCGTAGAGCATGCCGCTGGGGATGTGCCAGTCCCAGGTGCCCAGCTGCGCCGAGTCCAGGGCCAGGTCCAGGCGCTCCTGGCTGTCTTTCAGGGCCTGCTCGGCGCGCTTGCGTTCGGTGGTGTCGACGAAGGTACTGATCAGGAAGGTCACGCCCTCCAGCTCGATACCCTGGGTGCAGAGGATGCCGTCATGCACTTTGCCGCTGGTGGCGCGGAACTGCACCTCCATGATCAGCGGGCCGCCGTTGGCGCGGGTGGATTCCATGACCTGGTGGCGCTGTTCGGGGTTGACCCACAGGCCCAACTCCAGGCTGGTCTTGCCGATCACCTGGCTGCCGGGCCAGCCGAACATGTCCTCGAAATGCTGGTTCACTTCGAAAATCATGCCGTCGTGCCGACGGGTCAGCAAAATAGCGTTGGGGCTGAGGTGGAACAGCGTGGCGAAGCGCTTTTCCGAATTGATCAGCGCCGTTTCCCGTTCGCGCTGGCGGGTGATTTCGCGGATCACCCCGATCATCTGCGGCCGGCCCTGCGGGTCGTGGGTCAGGCTGCCGTTGATCTCAAGCCAGTGCAGGCTACCGTCCGGCCAGCGGATACGGTGGCGCATGGCCTGCTCCACGGGCTCGCCGTTGAACACCGCCTGGAACACCTGGCGGGTGCGGGCGCGATCCTCCTCGGGCAGCAGGTCCAGGTAATCGATATCGGCGGGCAGTGGCCGCTGCGGATCGAAGCCGAACAGGGCTTGGGTGCCCCGCGACCAGCTGACCCTGCCGCTTTCGATGTCCCACAGCCAGGCGCCCAGGCGCGCGCCGTTGAGCGCGGCCAGCAGTTGTGGCGCGTTCTGCCAGGCCTGCTCGGACTCCTGGGGATCAGCCGCAGGTATTCGCGGCAGGCGCAAAAAGCGGTTTGCTGATTTGGGCATCGGTACCAGACCTTTGGCGTATGACGCGTCCTTGGAATCGGAAATACCTGGCTGACGGCCGGTCAGGCGGGCCCTGCGTGGCTGTCGAGCAGGGCCATGAATGCCCTGGCCGCGTTCGATAGCGTACGCTCCGTGTGCAAGATGTAGCCTAGCTGGCGCGACAGCTGTATGCCGGGCAAAGCGATGGGTGCAACCTGTTCGTCGAGCATGGTGCGTGGCAGCACGCTCCAGGCCAGGCCGATCGACACCATCATCTTGATGGTTTCCAGGTAATTGGTACTCATGGCGATGTTTGGCGTCAGGCCCTGGCTTTCGAACAGGCGCTGGACAATATGGTGGGTAAAGGTATTGCCGCCGGGGAATACCGCTGGGTGGCGGGCGACGTCAGCCAGGCTGACCGCCTGGTTGCTGGCCAGTGGGTGCTCGGGGGCGGCGACGAAGTCCAGGGCGTCGTCCCACACCGGCACGGCCTTGACCAGGTGATGCGGTTCGGGCGCGAGGGTGATCACGGCAATTTCGGCGCGGCCATGCAGAATCTCGTCGTAGGCCTGTTCCGAATCCATGAACTGAATATCCAGCGCCACCGCCGGGTATTGACGGGTGAACGCCCGTAGCAGCGGGGGCAGGCGGTGTAGGCCGATGTGATGGCTGGTGGCCAGGGTCAGGCGACCACTCACGGCCCCGGTCAGATTGGTCAGCGCCCGTCGGGTATCATCAAGGACGTTGAGGATCTGGTAGGCCCGTGGCAGCAGGGCGCGCCCGGCTTCGGTCAGGGTCACTTCGCGGCCCAGGCGGTCGAACAGGCGCACGTCCAACTGCTGTTCCAGGCCGGCGATGCGTTTGCTGATGGCCGGCTGGGTCAGGAACAGGCGTTCAGCCGCGCCGGAAAAGCTGCCGGTTTCGGCTATGGCGATAAAGGCACTGAGGTTGGCCAGGTCCATGGTTTTGTATTCCTTTGGGTTATCCAAAGCATAAAAATTATGAATTTGAGTTATTCAATCTAACCCCCTAGCATCGTCCGTACAAGCCAAGGGGTCTTTGGCATAGAAAGACGCTGATGAGGAACAGTCTGATGGCTGGCAAAACGCTCTACGACAAACTCTGGGAAGCCCATGAGGTCAAGCGCCGTGATGACGGCTCGTCCTTGATCTACATCGACCGCCACATCATCCACGAAGTGACGTCGCCCCAGGCCTTCGAAGGCCTGCGCCTGGCCAACCGCAAACCGTGGCGCATCGACACCAACATCGCCACGCCCGACCATAACGTGCCGACCACGGCAGAGCGCAAGGGCGGTATCGAGGCCATCGTCGACCAGGTGTCGCGCCTGCAGGTGCAGACCCTCGACGAGAACTGTGACGAATACGGCATCGTCGAATTCAAGATGAATGACGAGCGCCAAGGTATTGTCCATGTCATCAGCCCGGAGCAGGGTGCCACCTTGCCGGGCATGACCGTGGTCTGCGGTGACTCGCACACTTCCACCCACGGCGCCTTCGGTGCCTTGGCCCATGGCATCGGCACCTCCGAGGTCGAGCACGTGCTCGCCACCCAGTGCCTGGTCGCCAAGAAGATGAAGAACATGCTGGTGCGCGTGGAAGGCCAATTGCCAGCCGGCGTTACCGCCAAGGACATCGTGCTGGCCGTGATCGGCAAGATCGGCACGGCCGGTGGCAACGGCCACGCCATGGAGTTCGCTGGCAGCGCCATCCGCGAACTGTCGATGGAAGGCCGCATGACCATCTGCAACATGTCCATCGAAGCCGGTGCCCGTGTGGGCCTGGTGGCGACCGACGCCACTACCGTTGCCTACGTCGAAGGCCGCCCGTACGCGCCGAAAGGCGAGCAATGGAAGCAAGCGGTCGAATCGTGGAAAGACCTGGTGTCGGATGAAGACGCCGTGTTCGACACCGTGGTCGAGCTGGATGCCAGCCAGATCAAGCCACAGGTCAGCTGGGGCACTTCGCCCGAGATGGTCCTGGCCGTCGACCAGCGCGTACCGGACCCGGCTGCCGAAGCCGACCTGGTCAAGCGTGGTTCGATCGAGCGTGCGTTGAAGTACATGGGCTTGACCGCCAACCAGGCGATCACCGATATCAAACTGGACCGCGTGTTCATCGGCTCGTGCACCAATTCGCGTATCGAAGACCTGCGCGCCGCGGCGGAAATCGCCAAGGGCCGCAAGGTGGCCGCCAGCGTCAAGCAAGCCATCGTCGTACCGGGCTCGGGCCTGGTCAAAGCCCAGGCCGAGCGTGAAGGCCTGGACAAGATCTTCCTCGAAGCCGGTTTCGAATGGCGTGAACCGGGCTGCTCGATGTGCCTGGCGATGAACCCGGACCGCCTGGAGAGCGGCGAGCATTGCGCGTCCACCTCCAACCGCAACTTCGAAGGCCGCCAGGGCGCCGGTGGTCGTACCCACCTGGTCAGCCCGGCCATGGCCGCCGCTGCTGCGGTAGCCGGCCATTTCATCGATGTCCGCGAGTTGATCCAAGGGAGCGCAGCATGAAAGCCTTTACCCAGCACACTGGCCTCGTCGCGCCGTTGGACCGTGCCAACGTCGACACCGACCAGATCATCCCCAAGCAGTTCTTGAAGTCGATCAAGCGCACCGGCTTTGGCCCGAACCTGTTCGACGAGTGGCGTTACCTGGACGTGGGCCAGCCCTACCAGGACAACAGCAAGCGCCCGGTCAACCAGGAGTTTGTGCTCAACCACGCGCGCTACCAGGGTGCCAGCGTGTTGCTGGCGCGGGAGAACTTCGGTTGCGGCTCCAGCCGCGAGCACGCCCCGTGGGCGCTGGACGAATATGGCTTCCGTAGCATCATCGCGCCGAGCTTTGCCGATATCTTCTTCAACAACAGCTTCAAGAACGGCTTGCTGCCGATCATCCTCAGCGATGAGGAAGTGGACGAGCTGTTCAAGCAGGTCGAAGCCAACCCCGGCTACCAACTGACCATCGACTTGCAGGCCCAGGCGGTGACTCGCCCGGATGGCAAGGTACTGCACTTCGAGATCGACGCGTTCCGCAAGCACTGCCTGCTCAACGGCCTGGACGATATCGGCCTGACCTTGCAGGACAGCGATGCGATCAAGGCCTTCGAAGGCAAGCACCGCGCCGGGCAGCCTTGGCTGTTCCGTGATGCCTGAGTGATATAGCAGTGAGTGCTGGCCTTGCGGGAGCGGGGTTGTCCCGCGATGAGGCCGGCACTGGTGATGACAATCGAAAGGAATGCTCCCATGACCAGCACCACCCACACCGACGTGGTCCAACGCCAGTTCGGCGAACAGGCCAACGCCTACCTCAGCAGCGCCGTGCACGCCCAGGGCAGTGAGTTTGCCCTGCTGCAGGCCGAGCTGGCAGGGCAGGCCCATGCTCGCGTGCTGGACCTGGGCTGCGGTGCCGGTCATGTCAGCTTCCACGTCGCCCCGCTGGTCGCCGAGGTGGTCGCCTACGACCTCTCGCAATCCATGCTCGACGTGGTCGCCAGCGCCGCTGCCGAGCGCGGCCTGGCCAATATCGCCACCGAGCGCGGCGCCGCCGAACGCCTGCCGTTCGCCGATGCCTCGTTCGACTTCGTCTTCAGCCGCTACTCGGCCCATCACTGGAGCGACCTGGGCCTGGCCCTGCGCGAAGTGCGCCGGGTGCTCAAGCCGGGTGGCGTGGCGGCGTTCATCGACGTGATGTCGCCGGGCAGCCCGTTGCTCGACACCTACCTGCAAACGGTCGAAGTGTTGCGCGACACCAGCCATGTGCGCGACTACTCCGCCGCCGAATGGCAGCGCCAGGTCAGCGAAGCCGGCCTGCATGTGCGCAGCCACACCCGTCAGCCGCTGCGCCTGGAGTGGAACACCTGGGTAGAGCGCATGCGCACCCCAGAACCGATGCGAGTGGCCATCCGCCAATTGCAGCAAGCCATGGGCGAAGAAGTACGGCAGTATTACCAAATCGAGGCCGATGGCTCGTTCAGCACCGATGTGCTGGTGCTGTGGGCCGAGCGTTAAGCACTTTTCGGTGGGGCCCGTTTGGCCGCACCGCGTGAATGGATAGAGGAAAGCATGAGCAAGCAGATTCTGATTCTCCCAGGTGACGGTATCGGCCCGGAAATCATGGCCGAAGCGGTCAAGGTGCTGGAGCTGGCCAACGACAAGTTCCAGCTCGGTTTCAGCCTGGCGCACGACGTGATCGGCGGTGCCGCCATCGACAAGCACGGCGTGCCACTGGCCGACGAAACCCTGGAGCGTGCGCGCCAGGCCGATGCCGTGCTGCTGGGCGCCGTGGGTGGCCCGAAGTGGGACAAGATCGAGCGAGACATTCGCCCGGAGCGCGGCCTGCTGAAAATCCGTTCGCAACTGGGCCTGTTCGCCAACCTGCGCCCGGCCATCCTCTACCCGCAACTGGCCGATGCCTCGTCGCTGAAGCCGGAAATCGTTTCGGGCCTGGACATCCTCATCGTTCGTGAGCTGACCGGTGGTATCTACTTCGGTGCCCCGCGTGGCCAGCGCGAGCTGGAAGGCGGCGAGCGCCAGGCCTACGACACCCTGCCTTACAGCGAGAGCGAAGTGCGCCGCATTGCCCGTGTCGGCTTCGACATGGCCCGCGTGCGCGGCAAGAAGCTGTGCTCGGTGGACAAGGCCAACGTCCTGGCCTCCAGCCAGCTGTGGCGTGAAGTGGTCGAAGACGTGGCCAAGGACTACCCGGATGTGGAACTGAGCCACATGTACGTCGACAACGCGGCCATGCAGCTCGTTCGTGCCCCCAAACAGTTCGACGTGATGGTGACCGACAACATGTTCGGTGACATTCTGTCGGATGAAGCTTCCATGCTGACCGGTTCCATCGGCATGCTGCCTTCGGCGTCGTTGGATGCCGACAACAAGGGCATGTACGAGCCGTGCCACGGCTCGGCGCCGGACATCGCAGGCCTTGGCATCGCCAACCCGCTGGCGACCATCCTGTCGGTGTCGATGATGCTGCGTTACAGCTTCAATCAGTCGGCTGCCGCCGAGGCGATCGAGAAGGCCGTGAGCCTGGTTCTGGACCAGGGCCTGCGCACCGGCGACATCTTCTCCGAAGGCTGCCGCAAAGTTGGTACGCAGGAAATGGGCGACGCAGTAGTCGCAGCGCTGCGGAATCTGTAATCTCTCTGGCCCGCCACCCAAAATTCCCGGTGGCGGCCCACTTTTAGCAAAGGTGTAGTTGCGATGAAACGTGTAGGTCTGATCGGTTGGCGCGGTATGGTCGGTTCCGTGCTCATGCAGCGGATGCTGGAGGAGCAGGACTTCGACCTTATCGAGCCGGTGTTCTTCACTACCTCCAATGTTGGCGGCCAGGGCCCGAACGTGGGCAAGGATACAGCGCCACTGAAGGACGCTTATTCGATTGAAGAACTCAAGACCCTCGACGTGATCCTGACCTGCCAGGGCGGCGACTACACCAACGAGGTCTTCCCCAAGCTGCGTGAAGCCGGCTGGCAGGGGTACTGGATCGACGCCGCTTCGTCCCTGCGTATGCAGGATGACGCCGTGATCGTCCTCGACCCGGTCAACCGCAAGGTCATCGACCAGCAGCTGGACGCCGGTACCAAGAACTACATCGGCGGCAACTGCACCGTCAGCCTGATGCTGATGGGCCTGGGCGGCCTGTTCGAAGCCGGGCTGGTCGAGTGGATGAGCGCCATGACCTACCAGGCGGCCTCGGGTGCCGGCGCGCAGAACATGCGCGAGCTGATCAAGCAGATGGGCGCCACCCATGCCGCCGTTGCCGAAGACCTGGCCAACCCGGCCAGCGCCATCCTCGACATCGACCGCAAGGTTGCCGAGGCCATGCGCAGCGAAGCGTTCCCGACCGAAAACTTCGGCGTGCCGCTGGCTGGCAGCCTGATCCCGTGGATCGACAAGGAACTACCGAACGGCCAGAGCCGCGAAGAGTGGAAGGCACAGGCCGAGACCAACAAAATTCTCGGTCGTTTCAAGAGCCCGATCCCGGTCGATGGCATCTGCGTGCGAATCGGCGCCATGCGTTGCCACAGCCAGGCGCTGACCATCAAATTGAACAAAGACGTGCCGATCGCCGACATCGAAGGCATGATCAGCCAGCACAACCCATGGGTGAAGCTGGTGCCTAACCAGCGTGAAATCAGCATGCAGGAACTGACCCCAACCAAGGTCACCGGCACCCTGAACATCCCGGTTGGCCGCCTGCGCAAGCTGAACATGGGTTCGCAGTACCTGGGCGCGTTCACCGTGGGTGACCAGCTGCTGTGGGGCGCCGCCGAACCGCTGCGCCGCATGCTGCGGATTCTGCTGGAGCGTTGATCGCTCTGCTTTGACTAAAAACCCGCGCTGGTGACAGCGCGGGTTTTTTATTACCAGCATGCGGCGCGGCTCCTACAAAAATCGCCTTCTGCCAGGCTTTTTTTGTTTTGTAACAGCGGCGTCCTGGAGTGGCAAAATGCCTGGCTTAACGAGAAATATTCTCATTATAATCGGCCTCCCCAGTTTGCCTGAGCATAGGAAAGTGCTGACGTGCTGGAACAACTCTTCAACGAACATGCCACCGCCTTGCACCGCTACCTGCTGCGCAAGAACTGCACGCCCAGCCTGGCAGCGGACATCGTCCAGGAAACGTTCCTGCGCCTGGCACAGATGGATGGAGTAGAGCGGCTGCTCGCGACCCCGGCCTACCTGTTCCGCGTTGCCCACAACCTGATGATCGACCATCATCGGCGCTATGGCAGCAAGCGCTACGAGGCCGAGCCGGCCAGTATCTTCGACGGCCTGATCGATGAAGCCAGTTCGCCAGAGGACCAGGCCCTGGGCGCATTAGAGCTTGAGCGCCTGCACGCAACCCTGGAGTTGCTGCCCGAGCGCACCCGCAACGTGTTCCTGCTGTGCCGGGTGGAGGGCATGACGCACAAAGAGGCTGCCGAGTATTTACGAATTTCCACAAGTTCCGTACAAAAACACCTGGCCAGTGCCCTGGCCAGGATCGGCCGAGGGCTTGAGCCTGATCACTAGACCAGGCGCTGACCTGGCCGGGCTACCAGAAAAACACCAACAGGCAGCAAACACCGCACCGTGAACCCCTCAGAACCTGTTGACCCGATCGAGCGCAAGGCCGCCGATTGGGTCATGAAACACCGTCAAGGTCGCCTCGGTCCCGCCGAGCAAGCGGCCTATCGGCGTTGGCTGGAAGCCGACCCCCGGCATGCTGCCGTCGCCCAGCGCCTCGACCGCGCCTGGCAAGCCAGTGCGGCGCTGCGTCAGGGGTATGTGCGGCCACCGCGTCCAGCTCGCGCCGCCGGGCCGCTGGGCTGGCTACAGGCTATATGGCAACGGCCATGGGCCAGTGGTGGCGTACTCAGCGGATTCGCGATGGCCTGTTGGTTGTGGCTGGCGCCGCCATTCTGGGTGCAGGGCCTGGGCGCCGACTACCAGACCGGCTATGGCGAAGTGCGCCATGTCACATTGGGCGATGGTAGCCAGCTTGTGCTGGGCAGCCGCAGCATTCTCAGCATCGCGTATGACGGCCAGCGACGTATGGTGCGCCTCAAGCACGGCGAGGCAGTCTTCAGCCCTTCACCCGTTGGCGAAGCGGAGCCACGACCCTTCACTGTCAGCACGCCAGGGGCAACCATCACCGCTCGTGGCACTCGTTATCTGGTCGCGGTCGACAAGGATGACCGCTCTGGCTGGGTGGGCGTGCTGCAGCACAGCGTTGAAATCAACCTGGTTTCCCATGGCCTGGACGATGCTTCGGCATCTGCCGTGCTGCAGCAAGGCGACAGTCTGTATTTCGGCCCACATGCCGGGCTCAAGCCACTGGAGCAATCCCCGGAGGAACTGGCCAGCTGGCAGGAGGGCAGGGTGGTGCTGCGCCAGCAGACCCTGGCCCAGGCAGTCGAGCAGTTAGGCCGTTATCGCGCAGGGTTGACGCTGGTGCGCGGCGATGCGCTGCGGCGCCTGCCGGTGAATGCCGTGGCACGGGTCGACCACGTCGATGACTCCCTGAGGCAGTTGGCCAGGCAGGCACATGCCCGGGTGCTGGAGCTTCCAGGTCTAATGCTGATTTACTGATCTAAAAAAACCATTTAATAGATCATATCGCTCTACTGTGTTTTCCAGCTTCGCACGTTACTGAATGCAAATAACTCTTATTTGTCTTTAGCTAGGGTGCTTGGAAACGATGTCAAAGGGAGCTTCAGGGCGTTTTGCCCCTCAACGTGGAACGCTGAGCCTGGGGATTCAGCTGGCACTGTTGGCCTGCTGCGGCGCCACGCCGGTACTGCCTGCCATGGCCGCCACCGACCCGGCTGGCGACGCACGCAGCCAGGCCGGCCAGTACCATCAATTCGATGTGAAGGGCGGGGCACTTGAAGAGGCCATGTTGCAGCTGGCACGCCAGGCGGGCGCCGAGCTTTACCTGACCGGCGAGGCCTTCAATGGCCTGTACGCCAACCCGGTACAGGGCCGTTTCTCTCTGGAAGGTGCGCTCAAGCAATTGCTGAGTGGTTTGCCGATCAGCTTCAGCCTGAGTGGCGGGCCCGACCGCCCGGTGATCCATCTGCAATCGGCCACCAGCGCTGGCACCGATGACCTTCACCCGACCTACGTGTACGGCCAGCGTGACGGCCGCTCGCGGGACGAGAAGGGCTACAGCGACATCTACGACCAGGACATTTCCACCGTCTACGCCGGCAAGGAGCAGATCGAGCGCTACAAGGGCGCCGCCCCCGCCGACGTGTTCAAGGGCATGCTCAACGTCTACAGCGGCGACGCCCGCAACAGCGGTGCGCTGGACCCGAACGTACGTGGCATCCAGGGCCCTGGGCGGGTGCCGCTGACCATCGACGGCACCGAGCAGGCGCTGACCGTGTACCGCGGCTACATGGGGGCCAACAACCGCAACTACATCGACCCCAACCTGATCGGTTCGATCAAGGTAATCAAGGGGCCGAACCTGGAACGCAATGTCTACAGCGGTGTCGGCGGCGCGGTGGTGGCCAATACCCTGAGCGTCGATGACATCCTCAAGGAGGGCGAAGCATTCGGCGGCGAGTTCAAGATCGAGGGCAGTAACAATTCGGTATCCCCGAAGCTGCCCACACTGATGACCGGGCAGATGCCCGGTGCGGATTACCAGTACATTCCGATCAATTCGTACTACGACCCGTCGCTGTACAAGCACCCGCGCACCAGTAGCAGCAACGACCTGCTGTCGAGCGACGACAAGGCCTATCGGTTGGCACTGGGTACGCGCCAGGAGCATTTCGACCTGATGGGCGCCTACGCCTACCGGGAAAAGGGCAACCACTACGCGGGCAAGAAAAAGAGCAGTTACTACGCCAGTGGCGAGTTGGTGGATGGCAAGTGGGACTACGTGCCCAATCTGGCGCGCATCTACAAGCCTGGCGATGAAGTACCGAACAGTTCCAGCAAGATGGAGTCGTGGCTGGCCAAGGCTACCTGGAAGATCGACGAGGGCCAGAGCCTGGAATTTGGCTACCGTGCCACTGACTCGTTGTATGGCGAGATCCTGCCCTCGCGTATTTCATTTTTCACGCCGGGGAGTACCTATGATGCCGCGACCTACGGCGTGCCACAGTGGCCGCTGAGCCATGTAGACAGCAAGGCCTATAACGTGGAGTACAAGCTCAACCCAGAAGACAACCGCTGGGTCGACTTCTACTCGAACTTGTGGATGACCCGGACCGTCAGCGATACCTACAGTTCGGGTGGCGTTCCCAACGAAACCACGGCGCAGAATCGCGAGTTTCGTAATACCGCTGTGGCCAATGCCAAGCATGACCGGGCCGGGCTCACGGTCAGCAACAAGTTGAAGTTGCTCGACAGCCTGGATTTGACGTTGGGCGGGAGCTACCAGCATGAAAAGCTAAGTTCGGGCGACAGCATCTATGACCCGACCACGTTCTCGGCAACGCGTCTGTTTCCCAGGGCCGGGCGTCGCGAAGAGCAGGAATACAACTTCAACTTCGATTGGCAGCCCGTTTCCTTTGCACGCTTCACAGCGGGTGGGCGCTACTCCTCGTACTGGTCGTTCGATGATTTTCTCAAGCGTCAGCAGCGTGACACGGGCGTGAGTACTCAGGTTGTCCCAAGCGGTAAAGAGCTCTGGTATACCACGCGTAAACAGCTGTCGCAGGAGGAGTGGCGCGCAGTTGTGGATGAAAAACTTCAATTCGCACAAATGTTCTGGGACATGTTCGGCTATAGCGAAGCCGAACGGCAGGCTGATAAGGCATCTATTGAAGCGAGTACGCCGTACGTTCTCGATGTGGACCAGAAAAAACACTGGGCGCATGACGGCAAGGGAAAGTATCAGCGTAGTAACAACCCGTGCATCGCGGCTGCAGCCGCTGGCGAGGAAATAGTGACATGCAGCGCTGCCCTGTACAGCGGTGCTGCAGATGCTGTCGACAGTGAGGGTAATCTGGTCAATCAGGCAGTCGATACCTCTGCGCGGCACCGCAAGGATCAGGGGTGGGTGCCCAACCTGTCCGCCACATTCTACACGTCGGAGAACGGCCGATTTTACCTTCGTTACAGCGAAGCGATCCGTTACCCAAGCATGTTCGAAAGTACCGTTGGTTTCTCGGCTTCGCTGACGCCATGGGACTTGAAGCCTGAACATGCGCATAACTATGAAGTCGCCTATATCCATAACCTGAGTGGTTGGTGGGGCAGTGAGCAGGCGGATGTAAAGCTAACGTATTATCACAACACGACCAATGACGTCATCGAGCGTAGCCCGCAGTTGGTGTTCTCCAATATAGAGAAACAAACTACCGCAGGCGTTGAGTTACAAGGCCGATACGATAATGGCGGTTTTTTCACTGACTTGAGCGTGGCGCATGTGCTCAAGAATGAAGTGTGCGATGAAAACTCGGCGATGCAACTGGACGCCACCGGCGCTACCCCGAACTGCGTGGATGACGGCTTTATCGGTGGTTACCTGGTGGGTATGGCAATGCCTGAATGGTCCGCCAACCTTGGGTTGGGCGCACGTTTCCTTGACCGTCGCCTGGAAGTGGGTGGGCGTGTCATTTACTACAAGGGACATGACAGCAAGTTTCACAGTAACTACAGCGGTAATCCCATGGTTAGTTACTACCTGAATACGCCATTGTCCTGGGATGACATTGTGACCTATGACGCGTATGTCAACTACAAGCTCACCGACGACGTGAGTGTCGAGTTGGTCGGCACCAACCTTACCAATCTCTATTATTTGGACCCTTTGACCCGGTCGGCCATGCCCGCACCAGGCCGAACACTGAAAATCGGTTTAACAGCAAACTTCTGAGGTGAATTGATTATGGACGGGTGAACGGCGCCGAACGTCGGACGTGCTTGTGTGTTGGATACTATTAACTTATCAATGGATTATGAAATGAAAGCGTTCAATGTTTCCGTACTTGCAGTTGCACTCCTGGGTCTGGCTGGTGTTGCGCAGGCTGACACCGCCTCGGGGCAGAGCTACACAGGCGCCATCGTAGTGGGTGGCGCCCAAGGCAACTCTACCAATCATCCCGGTGAAGCGGGCGCGCCTGCCGTGGGTGTGTCGGCTTTCTACAACGGTACGAAAGTTGCGTTCAGCGGCCTCAAGGGCATGGTCGCGGCTGATACCCATGGTGTGACCACTATCACTACAGCCATGATGCCGCCATCGCACGCTACCCTGGGTAACTTTGACTTCAAGCAGGTTTCCACCCAGCAAGTCTACTTCGGCGAATGGTCGCAGAACGGTACCAACAATGACCCGACCCGCGTCGTCTACTACTCCGGTGATACCACGGGGCGCGTGCTGCCGACCACCAACGTTTCCTATGCCGTCCAGGGCATCAGCAACTACTCCGGTGGCAACCTGTTGTCGGGTGACCTGACTGCGAGCTTCGGCGCTGCTGCCCCGACCCTGACCGGTAACCTGGCTAACGGTGCACTGAAAGTCCAGTTGGCGGCCAACATCGACAAATCGACCGCTGCCTTCTCTGGCGCGGCCCTGGCACTCAACCCGACCAACAACGCGCAGTTGTCCAAGGGCACCACTCAGGGCAGTTTCTTCGGCGCGGGCGCTGCCGCTTCCCTGGCCGGTATCGCCAAGTTCGAAAACCGTAACTACGACACCGCGTTCGGTGGTGTGAAGAAGTAAGCCGACCCGCTTGATGCTGGTCAGTTAAGTGCATCAGGGCCGCCTTGCGGCCCTGATTGCAGCTATTTCAAGGCCCCCGAGAGCCAAGCAATGCCCCAGCCTTCACGCCTGCATTACGTCTTGTTGCTGTCCCTCCCGCTTTCTTTCCCTCTCACTGCTTTGGCCGACCAGGACACCAACCTGCGCCTGAACCAGAGCATTGAATACCGCGCCAACCGTCAGGAGCGAGAGCTGCTCAAGGACGAAATCGCTGGCACGACGCTGGTCATCGATGGCCAGACGTACCGGGTAGAGAACAACCTTGATGACCTGGGCCGTGCCCTTTATGTTTCGGTGCAGCGCCAGCAATGGGCGGCTGTGACCGCATTCCGCGCCCGCTACGTCGCGCTGTCAGGCCACGACCGGATGCTGCTGGCCTACGCCGATGGCGCATTGGCTCGCTCGCGTGGCGACTTGGAGCAAGCCGAGGCGCACTACCGCCAGTTGCTGACGTTGCAGGGCGACTTTCTCCCCGGCCAGCTCGAACTGGCCCGGGTGCTGTTCGAAAACCGCAAGGACCGCGAGTCGGCTGAGGCTTTCCGTCAGATCAGCCAAAGCCTGGGCCCAGCCGATGCGCGCAACCAGGGCCTGGGCAATACCGTCGACAGTTTCATCGAGGCGCTGGACCACCGCGAAAGCTGGCAAGGCTCGCTTGCCATCGGCCCGACCTGGAACGACAACCTCAACCAGTCCTCGGAAAGCACCACCCACTACCGCCTGGAAACCAGTGACGGGGTGTACCTGGTCGAGCGCAAGATGCCCAAGGCAGTGTCGGCACAAGGCATCGACTACGAAGCCACACTGAACAAGCGCGTAGCGCTGTCCGGCCACCATGGCGTATTCGGCCGGGCGCTCGCCTACGGGCAGGCTTACGACAAAGAGAGCAAGTACAACGAAGACACTTTCATCGGTAACACCGGCTACAGCTATCAGGACGGGCGCAACCAGTACAGCCTGGGCCCACAGTTCGAATACAACCGCATTGGCAGTGACCCGATGTACTCAGCCTGGGGCCTGCGCGGTGAATGGATGCACAACCTTTCGGCCACGCGCATGCTCAAGCTGGAAGGCGAATACAAGGACATGGCCTACCGCCGCCAGGCCGCGGACACCTATGACGGCAGCGCAGCCTCCGTGTACGCCACTTTGTGGCAAGCCCTGCCACAGCAGTGGGTGCTGTTCGGCGGCTTCGACCTCACCGACCGCAACACCCGCGATGCTACCGAAGCCTACTTCCAGAGGGGCCTGCGCCTGGGCGTTGCCAAGGACTTCGGCATCGGCCTGAGCACTGTGCTGTTCGCCTCCTGGCGCACCCGCCAGTACGACGCCTACAGTGCCTTGCTCGATGACCGGCGTCATGAAGAGGAGCAGGGCTATACCTTTATCGTGCGTGCACCGGGCCTGGCCTTCCACGATCTGGTACCCAGCCTGACCTTCAAGTACAACAAGGTGAACAGCAACGTCGACTGGCTGTACAGCTGGGAGCGCAACAGCGTCAGCCTCAAGCTGGAGAAGCAGTTCTGACTGCCAGCCTAGCGACGGCGTTGGCCTCGATCGGGCAATGCGAGTAAAGTGCCGCTCCCGTTTCGCCAGAGGCAGACCGCATCATGAACCCTACATTCGATATCGCCGTCGTCGGCGCCACCGGCAGCGTCGGTGAAACCCTGGTACAGGTGCTCGAAGAACTGGCGTTCCCGGTCGCCACCCTGCACCTGCTGGCCAGTATGGAGTCGGCAGGCAGCAGCGTGATGTTCGCCGGCAAGAAGCTGAAGGTGCGCGAGGTCGACAGCTTCGATTTCGCCCAGGTAAAACTGGCTTTCTTCGCCACTGGCGCCGCCGTCAGCCGCAGCTTTGCCGGCAAGGCGCTGCAGGCGGGCTGCACGGTCATCGACCTGTCCGGTGAGCTGGACGGTGGCCTGGCCCTGGTGCCTGAAGCCAACGCGCAACGCCTGACGGGCCTGGCCCTGCCGGCGCGTATTGTCAGCCCGTGCTCGGCGGCGGTTGCCCTGGCGGTCGCGCTGGCGCCGCTCAAGGGCCTGCTGGACATCGAGCGGGTACAGGTGATGGCCGCGCTGGCGGTGTCTGCGCAAGGCCGTGAAGCGGTCAGCGAACTGGCCCGGCAAACCGCCGAACTGCTCAACGCCCGGCCGCTGGAGCCGCGCTTCTTCGACCGCCAGGTAGCGTTCAACCTGCTGGCCCAGGTCGGTGCTGCCGATGAACAGGGCCATACGGCACTGGAGCGCCGGCTGGTCAGCGAGCTGCGCGTGCTGCTGGGGCTGCCTGAACTGAAGATTTCCGTAAGCTGTGTTCAAGTCCCGGTGTTTTTCGGCGATAGCTTCAGTGTGGCCGTGCAGAGCCGTCGCCCGGTTGACCTGGAAGCGGTCAATCAGGCCCTGGAGAGCGCCGAAAGTGTTGAGCTGGTGGAGCGTGATGATTATCCGACCCCGGTAGGTGACGCAGTGGGCCAAGACGTGGTCTATGTTGGTCGTGTACGTCACGGTGTTGATGAAGACCAGCAGCTCAACCTCTGGCTGACCACCGACAACGTGCGCAAAGGCGCCGCACTCAATGCCGTGCAAGTGGCGCAATTGTTGATTAAACACATGCCGTAAAAGATACTGGCGAGCACTTTTGTCCTGCTCCGCATGCAGGTTTCGGGACGATTCATACAAAGGAAGAGGTCATGCTTCGAATTCGCAAACTGGTTCTGGCCATGGCTGCAGCATCCGCGCTGTCGTCTGGCATGGCGAATGCGCTGGGCCTGGGGGAGCTGACCCTGAAGTCGGCACAGAATCAGCCGTTGGACGCCGAGATCGAATTGCTCGACGTGCGCGACCTCAAAGCCGCCGAAGTGGCGCCGAGCCTGGCGCCACCGGAAGAGTTCAGCAAGGCCGGGGTGGCATTTCCGACCTACCTCGAAGACCTGACCTTCACACCGGTGATCAACCCCAACGGCAAGAGCGTGCTGCGGGTGACTTCCAGCCAGCCGCTGCCAGGGCCAGTGGTCAAGTTTCTGGTCCAGGTGATGTGGCCGCAGGGCCGCCTGCTGCGTGACTACAGCGTGTTGCTCGACCAGGCCAAGGCCCAGGGCGACAAACCGGCGGCGGGCAATGTCACGCCGGCTACAACCGGTGCCAGCAGTTACACCACCCAGCGCCGCGACACCTTGTGGCAAATTGCCGCGCGCAACACCCAGGGTGGCTCTATCCAGCAGACCATGATCGCGATCCAGGCGTTGAACCCGGACGCCTTCATTGGCAACAACATCAACCAGTTGAAGGTTGGCCAGGTGCTGCGCCTGCCCGACCAGCAGCAGATCCAGAACATTGCGCAGGCCGAGGCGAACAGCGAGGTGGCCGAACAATATGCCGCCTGGCGAGAAGGCCGCCGCCTGGGGCCGCGTGCGCGCCAGTTGGATGCCACCCGCCGTGGCGCTGCCGAGGCCGCGCCGTCGCGTATCGCCCAAGGCGACAACCTGCGCCTGGTCAGCCCGGGCAACCAGGCCGGTGCCGGCCAGGCCAAGGCGTTGAATGACAAGCTGGCGGTGGCCCAGGAAAGCCTTGACACCAGCCGCCGCGACAATGAAGAACTCAAGAGCCGCATGAGCGACCTGCAGAGCCAGCTGGACAAGCTGCAGCGTCTTATCGAGCTGAAGAACAACCAGTTGGCCCGCCTTGAAGCCCAAGGCGCAGCCACGCCGGCCCCAGCGGCTGCTGCACCGGCCTCGGCCCCTGCGGCGGCGAGCGTGCCCAAGCCGGCGCCTGCCGCCCAGTCGCAAGGTGTTGTCGACGAAATCATGGGCAACCCGCTGTTGCTGTGGCTGATCGCCGGTAGCGCGTTCCTGGTGCTGCTGCTTCTGCTATTGCTGCTGGCTCGCAAGCGCAAGGCCCAGCAAGAAGCTGAAAAGCACCTGCGCATGGCGCGTGCGCTGGAAGAAGAGCAGGGCACAGGCTTCGACAGCGATACCGAGAGCCTCGATGGCGTCGAAGTCTCGGAACCGAGCGTGACCCTGTCGCCGGCTGTGGTCGCAGCTTCCGCCGCCGCCGCTGTCGCTGCGGAAAAAGTGTCGGCACCCGTTGCCGAGGCAGAGCCCGAGCTTGAACCACAAGCAGACCCGCACGCCGCACTGCTTGCAGAAGTCGATCAGTGCCTGGCCGAAGGCCGTCTGAATCGCGCCGCCGACCTGCTGGAGCCCGCTGTGGCCGCAGCGCCGGAGCGTGACGACCTGCGTCTGAAGCTGATGGATGTGTACGCTCGCCAGGGTGACCAGAGCGCGTTCGCCGAGCAGGAGCGCCAGCTGTCGGCCGGCGAGCAGAACGTTGCCGAAGTCGCCGGGCTGAAAGAGCGTTATCCTGCCATGCTCGGCCTGGCTGCTGCCGGCCTGGGTGCGGCGGCGCTGGCTGCCGAGATGGATGAACAGTACGTGCAGGAGCTGCTGCACGACGAGCCCGAGGCCCCGGTGGTTGCGGATGTGGTGCCTGACGAGGTGCCTGAGTTCGAGCCACAAGTGGAGGCCGAACCCGAGGTTGTCGCGCAAGCAGAGCCTGAAGCAGAGCTGGAGGCCTTCGATGACGTGCCGACACTCGATGCTTCGGGCCTGGATGAGCAGGATCTGGACAGCGCATTCGACCTGAGCCTGGGTGAAGACCTGCCCGAGGAAGACCCGCTGGCAGCGCCGTTGCTGGATGAGCCGATGGCCCAGGAGCCTGTGCCCGACGAGTTGGTCATCGCCGAGCCTGTGCTGGATGAGCCAGAGCTGGAAGACGCTCAGCCAGAAGAACAGCCGTTCGCCGTGGATGCCGAGCTGCAAGACAGCGCCGACGCTGATTTCGAGGCCATGCTGGCTCAGGCTGAGCCACAATCTGCCGTGGACCTGTCTGATTTCGACCTCGATATCAGCGAGCCGGTTGCCCCAGCTGCTCCTGACGCGCTGGCGCAAGAACCGGTTGATGTCGCCGCCGAACTGGCCGCCTTCGACAGCGAGCCGGCATTTGACCCAGTGTCCGAGTTCGATATGCCGTCGGACTTCGACTTGTCCCTGTCGCTGGAAGACGACTCGCCCGCAGCCAAGCGCTTTGCCTCGGAGCTGGACGACGTCAACGCCGAGCTGGACAAGCTGTCGCAGAGCCTCGAATCGCCATCGCTGGAGCCGCACTTCACCCGCGAGGACGCGGTTGCGCAGCCCGAGCCCGAGCCTTTGGACGACCTGGACTTCGACTTCTTCTCCGGCAGTGACGAAGTGGCTACCAAACTCGATCTGGCCCGTGCCTATATCGACATGGGCGACAGCCAGGGTGCGCGCGACATCCTCGACGAAGTGGTCAAGGATGGCGACGACAGCCAGCGCCAGGAAGCCGAGGACATGCTCTCTCGCCTGGTCTGAGGTTGACTGCGCCGGCCTCTTCGCGGCAAGCCCGCGAAGAGGCCCTCAAACGCAGTGCATATCCAACGGCAGCCCTACACGGCTGCCGTTGTCGTTATAATCCCCGCCATTCCGTACACCCACAGGTTTCATGCGCTTGGACATCATCGACACCGCTACCGCCGAATCCGCGGCCGAAGGCTTCTCCCGTATCGCCCTGGGCGTGGAATACAAGGGCGCGCGCTACCGCGGCTGGCAGCGCCAGGCCAGCGGTGTACCGAGTGTCCAGCAGGCCCTGGAACAAGCCCTGTCCAAGGTTGCCAACGAGCCGATTTCGGTGATTTGCGCCGGGCGTACCGACGCCGGGGTCCATGGCTGCGGGCAGATCGTGCACTTCGACACCCGTGCCGTGCGTGACGAGCGTGCCTGGACCATGGGCACCAACTTCAACCTGCCGCACGACATCAGCGTGGTCTGGTCGCAGCCAATGCCGGCCGACTTCCATGCCCGCTTCAAGGCCTGCGCCCGGCGCTACCGCTATGTCATCTACAACGACCCGATCCGCCCGGCGCACCTGGCCGAGGAAGTGACCTGGAACCACCGTCCGCTGGACGTCGAGCGCATGGCCGAGGCCGCGCAGTTTCTGCTCGGCACCCACGACTTCAGCGCCTTCCGCGCCAGCCAGTGCCAGGCCAAGTCACCGATCAAGCACATCTACCACCTGCGCGTTACCCGTCATGGCCAGATGATCGTGCTGGACGTGCGTGCCACCGCTTTTCTGCATCACATGGTGCGCAACATTGCCGGTGTGCTGATGGCCATTGGCGCCGGTGAGCGCCCAGTCACCTGGGCGCGCGAGGTGCTCGAAGGGCGTAACCGCCGCGAAGGTGGGGTAACCGCCCACCCGTACGGGCTTTATCTGGTGCAGGTGGAGTACCCCGAGGAATTTGCGCTGCCCAAGCGTTACATCGGCCCACACTTTTTGAGCGGTTACGAGGCGTTGGCAGACTGACGGGCGAAAAGCCATTTGCTAACATCCGGCCTTTCGCCGCAATAACCAGGGTTCGCGTTCCATGAGCTATGTTCGCAGCAAGATCTGCGGGATTACCCGCATCGAAGATGCGCTGGCCGCCGCCGAAGCGGGTGCCGATGCCATCGGCTTCGTCTTCTATGCCAAAAGCCCGAGGGCGGTGGACGTGCGCCAGGCGCGGGCGATCATCGCCGAGCTGCCGCCGTTCGTGACCACGGTCGGGTTGTTCGTCAATGCCTCGCGCTGCGAGCTGAACGAGATCCTCGAAGTGGTTCCGCTGGACCTGCTACAGTTCCACGGCGACGAAACCCCGCAGGACTGCGAAGGCTACCAGCGCCCCTGGATCAAGGCCCTGCGTGTGCGCCCTGGCGACGACCTGGAGGCGGCCTGTAAGCAGTACGCAGGTGCCCGCGGTATTCTGCTGGATACCTACGTGGCGGGCGTGCCTGGGGGAACCGGTGAAGCGTTCGACTGGTCACTGGTACCGGCGCACCTGAGCAAGCCGATCATTCTGGCGGGCGGGCTGTCAGCCGATAACGTTGGCCAGGCCATTGCCCAGGTACGGCCTTATGCGGTGGATGTCAGTGGCGGCGTCGAACAGGCCAAGGGCATCAAGGACGCGGCGAAGATCGAGGCGTTCATGCGAGCGGTGAAGCAGGCGTGATGGCAGATGTGACGGCTGGCTGCGCGCCATCGTCCATAGCTTTCGCAGCCCTGCGGGGCCGCCGCCAGCGCTTATGGCGGCAAGAAAACACATTAGCGGTGGAGTGGCGCGCTGGAAGCCCCGGCGGCCGGTCCACCATCGTTTTGTAAAAGATTTTGAGCTCAAGGGCAGGGCAGGGCCGGCGACACCGACCCCCGCCTGCCAATACTGGAGAAAGAAAGCATGAGCAACTGGTTAGTCGACAAACTGATCCCTTCGATCATGCGTTCCGAGGTGAAGAAGAGCTCGGTGCCTGAGGGGCTGTGGCACAAGTGCCCGTCCTGCGAGGCCGTGCTGTATCGTCCGGAGCTGGAAAAGACCCTGG
The DNA here is from genome assembly GCF_001320885.1 of Pseudomonas sp. NBRC 111140. Classification (NCBI taxonomy): domain Bacteria; kingdom Pseudomonadati; phylum Pseudomonadota; class Gammaproteobacteria; order Pseudomonadales; family Pseudomonadaceae; genus Pseudomonas; species Pseudomonas sp. NBRC 111140. The sequence goes on along the minus strand of NZ_BCBQ01000029.1, from coordinate 43,827 downwards.
ATGTCTGCCCCAAGTGCAACCACCACATGCGCATCGGCGCACGTGCGCGCATCGACATCTTCCTCGACGCCGAAGGCCGTGCCGAACTGGGTGCCGACCTGGAGCCGGTCGACCGCTTGAAGTTCCGTGACGGCAAGAAGTACAAGGACCGCCTGACCGGCGCCCAGAAACAGACCGGCGAAAAAGACGCGCTGATCTCCATGAGTGGCACCTTGATGGGCATGCCGATCGTGGTCAGCGCCTTCGAGTTCTCGTTCATGGGCGGGTCCATGGGCGCCATCGTCGGCGAACGTTTCGTGCGCGCGGCCAACTACGCCCTGGAACATCGCTGCCCGATGGTCTGCTTCTCCGCTTCGGGCGGTGCGCGCATGCAGGAGGCGTTGATCTCGCTGATGCAGATGGCCAAGACCTCGGCCGTGCTGGCACGCCTGCGCGAAGAAGGCATCCCGTTCATCTCGGTGCTGACCGACCCGGTGTACGGTGGTGTCTCTGCCAGCCTGGCAATGCTCGGCGATGTCATCGTCGGTGAGCCAAAGGCGCTGATCGGCTTCGCCGGCCCGCGCGTGATCGAACAGACCGTCCGCGAGAAGCTGCCAGAAGGCTTCCAGCGCAGCGAGTTCCTGCTGGAGCACGGTGCCATCGACCTGATCATCTCCCGTGGCGAGTTGCGCCCGCGTCTGGCCCGCCTGCTGGCGCAGATGACCGGCCAGGACACCCCGGAGCAAGCGCGTGAGGCGGCTGCCGTCGCGTGATGAAACAACGATCCCTGGGCGAATGGCTCGCCTACCTCGAGCAGTTGCACCCCTCGGCCATCGACATGGGCCTGGAGCGGTCGCAGAAGGTGCTTGCCCGGCTGGCGCTGGGCAAGCTGGCGCCACGCGTGGTGACGGTAACAGGCACAAACGGCAAAGGTTCGACCTGCGCCTTCGTGGCTTCGTTGCTGCGTGCCCAGGGCCTCAAGGTCGGCGTGTACAGCTCGCCGCACCTGTTGCGTTACAACGAGCGGGTGCTGATCGAGGGCCAAGAAGCCAGCGATGAGCGCTTGTGCGAAGCCTTCGCCGCCGTTGAGGCGGCGCGGGGCGATATTTCCCTCACCTACTTCGAGATGGGTACGCTGGCCGCGTTCTGGTTGTTCTACCAGTCGCAGCTGGATGCCGTGGTGCTGGAAGTGGGCCTTGGTGGCCGGCTGGACACCGTGAACGTGGTGGACGCCGACCTGGCCCTGGTGACCAGCATCGGCGTCGACCATGTCGATTACCTGGGCGATACCCGCGAGCTTGTGGCCTTCGAGAAGGCCGGCATCTTCCGCCCCGGCAAGCCGGCCCTGTGCGGCGACCTGGACCCGCCACGGCCGTTGCTGGACAAGGCTGGCGAACTGGCCGCGCCACTGTTCCTGCGCGGTCGTGATTTCGACCTGGCCAGCGCCGATGGCAGCTGGAGCTGGCGTGGTACCGCGGCCAATGGTGCGCAGGTAGCGCTGAGTGACCTGCCTTTACTCGACCTGCCCATGGAAAACGCCGCGTTGGCGTTGCAGGCTTACCTGTTGATGGGGCTGCCGTGGGATGCGGCGCAGGTTCGCCAGGCATTGCTGGATACCCGTATCACCGGGCGTCTCGACCGCCGCCAGCTGAACTGGCAGGGCAAGCCAGTTGAGCTGTTGCTGGATGTCGGGCATAACCCGCATGCGGCGCAGTACCTGGCCCGCCGCCTGGCGGCCCGTCCGCTGAATGGGCGCCGTTTCGCGGTGTTCGGCTTGCTCGCCGACAAGGACCTGGACGGCGTTATCGCGCCGCTGCAGGGCCTGGTCGACGAATGGGCAGTGGCGCCGCTGGACACCCCGCGCAGCCGCCCGGCTGCGGAACTGGCCACGGCCTTGACGAACCATGGCGCCGCAGTGAAGTCTTATGCCAGCGTCGACGCCGCCCTTGAAGGGCAATGCGCGCAGGCGACGGCGGATGACCAGATCCTGCTGTTCGGTTCGTTTTTCTGTGTCGCCCAGGCGCTGGAATGGCTGGAGCGGCATGCCCAGGAGGGTGGAGTAGATGGCAGTGCTGGATAAAGGGATGAAGCAGCGCATGGTCGGTGCGCTGGTGCTGGTGGCGCTGGCGGTGATCTTCCTGCCGATGCTGTTCAGCCGCGAGGACGAGATGCGCCAGGTGCACGTCGAAACCCCGCAGGCACCGGCCATGCCCAGCCTGCCGGAAGTGAAGGTGGAGCCGGTTGCCGTGCCGCAACCGCAGGTGATCCCGGAGGCGCCTCAGCAGGCGCCGGTGGTGATCGATGAAGCCACTGCGCCGGCGAGCACGCCCAGCCAGCCCATTACCCCGTCACCACAGACTCAGGCACAGGTTCAACCGCCCAAGCCGCAAGCGCCCGCGCCAGCGCCAAAGGTCGAGGCCAAGCCCGCTGCAGCCCCAGCGCCGGCAGCGCCTTCGAAGATCGACGTCAATGGTCTGCCAGTCAGCTGGTCGATCCAGCTGGCCAGCCTGTCAAACCGTGCCGGTGCCGAAAAACTTCAACAAACGCTGCGTAGCCAGGGTTACAACGCTTATATCCGCTCGGCGGGTGGCATGAACCGGGTGTATGTCGGGCCGTTGATCGAGCGGGCCGAAGCCGAGCGCGTGCGTGATGCGATCAATCGCCAGAACAGCCTCAAGGGCTTTGTGGTGAGGTTCCAGCCAGAACGCAGCTAATTCAGGCCGTAGGCTTCTGCGCGGCCCCTAAGATCTCTGCAGTACAGCCAGAACTGCTGGGGCCGCTTTGCGGCCCTTTCGCGACACAAGGCCGCTCCCACACCCAGGTGGCGCTAATCCCCGACATTCCGCTTACTCCCAGCCCTCTGCTCTGGTAAAATGCGCCGCCTCAAACGTCTGCAGGCAGCACCGTGGCATTTACCTTGGTTGATTGGGCGATCATTGCGATCATCGCCGTCTCCACACTGATCAGTCTCAAGCGCGGCTTCGTCAAAGAGGCCTTGTCCTTGCTCATCTGGATCATTGCCGGTGCGGTTGCCTGGATGTTCGGCGGTTCGCTCTCGGTGTATCTTGAGAGCTATATCCAGACGCCATCGATGCGCGTCATCGCTGGCTGCGCCATTCTTTTCGTCGCCACCTTGCTGGTGGGGGCCATGGTCAACTTCCTCGTCGGCGAACTGATCCGCGTGACCGGGCTGTCCGGCACCGATCGTTTCCTGGGCATGGCCTTCGGTGCCGCGCGCGGGGCCTTGCTGGTAGTGGTGGCCATAGGCCTGATCAGCCTGGGGCCGGTTCAACAGGACACCTGGTGGCAGGAATCACGCCTGATACCACAATTTCTCTTGGTCGCCGATTGGTCGAAAAACCTGATTCTGGGTTTCACCGGTCAGTGGTCGCCCAGTGGGTTGATCAGCGCTCCCGCTGATCTTCCGTTCAAGGAACAGTTGCTCGGGCCGTCCAAGCCCTGAGCGCTATTCACTCAAGTTTCGTCAAAGTAGGGGTTGCGTCGCATGTGTGGCATCGTCGGTATCGTCGGTAAGTCGAACGTCAATCAGGCGCTGTATGACGCGCTTACGGTCCTCCAGCACCGCGGCCAGGACGCTGCCGGTATCGTGACCAGCCATGACGGCCGGTTGTTCCTGCGCAAGGATAATGGCCTGGTGCGCGACGTGTTCCAGCAGCGCCACATGCAGCGCCTGGTGGGCAGCATCGGTATCGGCCACGTGCGCTACCCGACGGCGGGCAGCTCGACCTCGGCCGAGGCCCAGCCGTTCTACGTCAACTCGCCGTACGGCATCACCCTGGCCCACAACGGCAACCTGACCAATGTCGAGCAGTTGGCCAAGGAGATCTACGAGTCCGACCTGCGCCACGTCAACACCAACTCCGACTCGGAAGTGCTGCTGAACGTGTTCGCCCATGAGTTGGCGGTGCGTGGCAAGTTGCAGCCAACCGAAGAAGACGTGTTCGCGGCGGTTTCCCATGTACACAGCCGCTGCGTCGGCGGTTACGCCGTGGTGGCGATGATCACCGGCTACGGCATCGTCGGCTTCCGCGACCCCCACGGCATCCGCCCGGTGGTGTTCGGCCAGCGTCATACCGATGAAGGCGTGGAATACATGATCGCCTCGGAAAGCGTGGCCCTGGACGTGCTCGGCTTTACCCTGATCCGCGACCTGGCGCCGGGCGAAGCGGTGTACATCACCGAAGAAGGCCAGCTGTTCACCAAGCAATGCGCCGAAGCGCCGAAGTTGCAGCCGTGCATCTTCGAGCACGTCTACCTGGCCCGCCCGGACTCGATCATCGACGGTATCTCGGTGTACAAGGCCCGTCTGCGCATGGGTGAAAAACTGGCTGACAAGATCATGCGCGAGCGCCCTGAGCATGATATCGACGTGGTCATCCCGATCCCGGATACCAGCCGCACTGCTGCGCTGGAACTGGCCAACCGCCTGGGCGTCAAGTTCCGCGAAGGTTTCGTCAAGAACCGTTACATCGGCCGTACCTTCATCATGCCCGGCCAGGCCGCGCGCAAAAAGTCAGTGCGCCAGAAGCTCAACGCCATCGAGCTGGAATTCCGTGGCAAGAACGTGATGCTGGTGGACGACTCGATCGTGCGCGGCACCACCTGCAAGCAGATCATCCAGATGGCCCGCGAAGCCGGCGCCAAAAATGTCTACTTCTGCTCCGCAGCCCCTGCAGTACGCTACCCCAACGTCTACGGCATCGACATGCCGAGTGTTCACGAACTGATCGCCCACAACCGTACCACCGAACAGGTGGCCGAGTTGATCGGCGCCGATTGGCTGATCTATCAGGATCTGCCAGACCTGATCGACTCGGTCGGTGGCGGCAAGATCAAGATCGATCATTTCGATTGCGCGGTGTTCAACGGTGAGTACGTCACCGGCGATATCGACGAAGCCTACCTCGAGCGTATCGAGCAGGCCCGTAATGACCTGGCCAAGGTCAAGAACCAGGCCGTCAGCGCGATCATCGACCTCTACAACAACTGATTTTGGGAGCGACGGCATGACGGATCAATGGGATGCCGGGCGACTGGACAGTGACCTCGAGGGTGTCGGTTTCGACACCCTGGCGGTGCGCGCCGGTCAAAACCGTACACCGGAAGGCGAACACAGCGAAGCGCTGTTCCTGACCTCCAGCTATGTGTTCCGCACAGCGGCTGATGCTGCTGCGCGCTTTGCCGGCGAAACGCCGGGCAACGTCTACTCGCGCTACACCAACCCCTCAGTGCGTGCCTTCGAGGAGCGCCTGGCTGCAATGGAAGGCGCGGAGCAGGCCGTGGGTACGTCCACCGGTATGGCGGCAATCCTGGCCGTGGTCATGTCGCTGTGCAGCGCCGGTGACCATGTACTGGTGTCGCAGAGCGTGTTTGGCTCCACCATCAGCCTGTTCGAGAAGTACTTCAAGCGCTTTGGCGTACAAGTGGACTACGTGCCACTGGTCGACCTCAATGGCTGGGAGAAGGCCATCAAGGCCAACACCAAGCTGCTGATCGTCGAATCGCCGTCCAACCCGCTGGCCGAGCTGGTCGATATCACCGCGCTCAGTGAAATCGCTCATGCCCATGGCGCCATGCTGGTAGTGGACAACTGCTTCAGCACCCCGGCGCTGCAGCAGCCGCTGAAACTGGGTGCCGATATCGTGTTCCACTCGGCCACCAAGTTCATCGACGGCCAGGGCCGCTGCATGGGCGGTGTGGTCGCCGGCCGTGCCGAGCAGATGAAAGAAGTGGTCGGTTTCCTGCGTACCGCAGGCCCGACGCTCAGCCCGTTCAACGCCTGGATCTTCACCAAGGGCCTGGAAACGTTGCGCCTGCGCATGCGTGCGCACTGCGAAAGCGCCCAGGCCCTGGCCGAATGGCTGGAGCAGCAGGAAGGCGTGGAAAAGGTGCATTACGCAGGCCTGCCGAGCCACCCGCAGCACGAACTGGCCAAGCGCCAGATGAGCGGTTTTGGTGCGGTGGTCAGCTTTGAAGTCAAAGGCGGTAAAGAGGGTGCCTGGCGCTTCATCGATGCCACCCGGGTGATTTCCATCACCACCAACCTGGGTGACAGCAAAACTACCATCGCGCACCCGGCCACTACCTCCCATGGTCGCCTGTCGCCGCAGGAGCGTGAAGCTGCGGGTATCCGCGACAGCCTGATCCGTGTTGCCGTAGGCCTGGAAGACGTGGCCGACCTGCAAGCCGACCTGGCGCGCGGGCTGGCTGCACTGTGATCGAAATCAGCGGCAGTACCCCAGGCCACAATGGCCGGGTAGCCTTGGTCACCGGTGCCGCGCGCGGCATCGGCCTGGGCATTGCCGCTTGGTTGATCTGCGAAGGTTGGCAGGTGGTGCTTAGTGACCTGGACCGCAAGCGCGGCGCCAAGGTGGCCAAGGCGTTGGGTGACAACGCCTGGTTCATCACCATGGACGTTGCCGACGAGGCCCAGGTCAGTGCCGGGGTGTCCGAAGTGCTCGGGCAGTTCGGTCGGCTGGACGCGCTGGTGTGCAATGCGGCCATTGCCAACCCGCACAACCAGACCCTCGAAAGCCTGAGCCTGGCGCAATGGAACCGGGTGTTGGCGGTCAACCTCAACGGCCCGATGCTGCTGGCCAAGCATTGTGCGCCGTACCTGCGTGCGCACAATGGGGCGATCGTCAACCTGACGTCTACTCGGGCGCGGCAGTCCGAGCCCGACACCGAAGCTTACGCGGCAAGCAAGGGCGGCCTGGTGGCTTTGACCCATGCTCTGGCCATGAGCTTGGGCCCGGAGATTCGCGTCAATGCGGTGAGCCCGGGCTGGATCGATGCCCGTGACCCGTCGCAGCGCCGTGCCGAGCCGTTGACCGAGGCCGATCATGCCCAACACCCGACGGGGAGGGTAGGGACGGTGGAAGATGTGGCGGCCATGGTTGCCTGGCTGTTGTCGCGCCAGGCGGCGTTCGTCACCGGCCAGGAGTTCGTGGTCGATGGCGGCATGACCCGCAAGATGATCTACACCTGAGGCTTCCCGTCCAACCTATGCCGCTTTTGTCTTTTTTGAAAAAAATTCAATGGGGCTATTGACTTAGCTCCGCCATCTGCGTAAATTTCGCGGCCTCAGCGAAGCAAACGCAACAAGCAACATCGCGAGGGTGATTAGCTCAGCCGGGAGAGCATCTGCCTTACAAGCAGAGGGTCGGCGGTTCGATCCCGTCATCACCCACCACTTCCTGAGATGTTCCTAAAGCATCGGGTTTGCAAGAAGTCGATAGCCAGAGAGGAACGCACTGCGCAGCGGTAGTTCAGTCGGTTAGAATACCGGCCTGTCACGCCGGGGGTCGCGGGTTCGAGTCCCGTCCGCTGCGCCATTTTTCAGTAACAGATGGGTGCATGGCACCGGTCTGAAGCCACAAGGCAAATGCCTTGGGCTGATCCCAGTTTCAATCAGGCGCGAGCCTGAACGATACGCAGCGGTAGTTCAGTCGGTTAGAATACCGGCCTGTCACGCCGGGGGTCGCGGGTTCGAGTCCCGTCCGCTGCGCCATCTTCGTTTCAAGGTCCCTAGAACACCTTGAAGCAAACACAAGAGAAGCGATCACGTTATCGCTTTTTTTGTGCCTGCCCCGATGCCATTGCGGCGCAAGGGTAGACCCAGGTTTCAATCGGGCGCAAGCCTGAATGATACGCAGCGGTAGTTCAGTCGGTTAGAATACCGGCCTGTCACGCCGGGGGTCGCGGGTTCGAGTCCCGTCCGCTGCGCCATCTTCGCCTCAAGGCCCCATGAACGCCTTGAAGCAACGTCAAAGCGACCTTCGGGTCGCTTTTTTCGTTCTGGCGCCTGGTAAATTGCCTGCCTTTACCCAGATTTACACCAACCTGACAGGTTCTTCACCGACCAACGGTTCCTGTGCCTGCCTGCTGTGTTGCACAATAGGCACCTTCTCGACATACCCGGAATTCGCAATGACCAGATCTTCCGTCTTTGGTGCGCTCGGGCTGGCCCTGGTGCTGGCGGGCGTGACCGGTTGTTCCTCGAAAAAAGCGGCCGTCTATGAGCACGAAAACTTCGATGACTCAGGTACGTTCTCGCGCAGCTTTCCGGTGAGCGATGCTGGCTCTTGCGAGGCGGCCAGGCGTGCCTTGCTCAGCCAGGGGTACATCATTACCAGCAGCGGTGCCAACCAGGTGGTGGGCAACAAGAGCTTCCAGCAGAACAGCGAGAACCACCTGCAGATCAGCTTCAACGTCACCTGCGCGCCGGATGTGAGCGACGAACAGCGCTCGACCATGTTCGCCAACGCCCTGCAGGACCGTTATGCACTGAAAAAGTCCAATACCTCCGCCAGCCTGGGTGTGGGCGTGCTGGGGTCGGTGTCGATGCCGATCGGCTCCAGTGACGACTCGATGGTCAAGGTAGCCAGCGAGACCGTGACTGCGGCGCAGTTCTATGACCGCTATTTCGCCTTGGTGGAGAGCTATTTGCCCAAACCGAAGAAGGTCGAAAAGGCCAAGGTCGACGCACCAGTGCCGAAGGTTGAAAAGCCGGCGGTTGACCTGGGATTGCCGGAGCAGGCTGCGGCGAACCCAGTGGCGCCTGCCCCTGCCCAGGAAGCTGCACCCGCGCCTGCGGCTGTTTCCCCGGCAAGTGAGGCAGTCGCGGCACCGGTGGTGGATGACAGTCAGGGTTCGCAGCCGGTCGCACCGCCCGTGGAGGCTGCGCCGATTCAGGTGCAGCAGGATGCACAGCCTGCCGAGGCTGTGCCGCCTTCCCTTTGATAAAGCCGGTACAGGCTGTACACATCCCCTGTTACAGACACCCCGCGATAACTTCCTGAACACCTGCTACGTTTATCACTCATACGCTTGTCATCATCGCTTCATCCCACCTGCTTAGGCTGAAGGCGATACCCACGAAGACAAAATGAGCAAAGAGGACGCAGGGCTATGGATGAATATCAGGAAGAACTACTCGAAACCCAGGCTTATGAACTGGACACCCCGGAACCGGCCGACGATGCCACCGAGCTTTAACCCGCCCGGCGCTGGCTGCGGCGGAACTCCCCCGGCGTGAGGCCCGTCCAGCGCTTGAACGCGCGCTGGAAGGCCTCGGCTGAAGCAAACCCCAACAGATAGGCAATCTCGCCAAAGGCCAGCTCCGTGTCACGGATGTAGGTCTCTGCCAGGTCGCGCCGTGTTTCGTTGAGCAGGTCGCGAAACCGCGTGCCTTCCTCGGCGAGTTTGCGACGCAAGGTCCAGGTTGGCAGCTGCAGGTGCAGCGCCACTTCTTCCAGGTCCGGTTCACGGCCACCATTGAGCAGCGGGCCCAGCAGATGGGTGATGCGCTCGCCCAGGCTGCGTACCCGTGTGCGCTGTAGCAACTCTGCTTCGCACAGTTGCAGCAGGTGCTGCCAGGTGCTCGGGCAGTGCCTGGGGTTGGCTAGTTGCAGTGTTGCGCGGCTTAGCCGCAGTTGATTGGCTTCGGCCGTGAATTGCACTGGCGTGCTGCACAGCGCCTGATAGCGCGCAGCATAGGCGGGGGCGGAAAATTCGATGCTAAGGCGTTCTGCCTGTATCGCCATGCCGGCCAGGTCGGCAAGTTGCGCCAGCCAGCCGGCAAGCAGTGAATCGACCACGAAGCGGTTGTAGGCGTTGTAGGGGCTGATGGAATAGAAGCGCAACCAAGCGCCCTGGGCATCTTCCACGAAGCTGGAACGGCCACGGTAGTTGGCCGCGTACAGGGGCTCGAAGCGCAGCAGCGTGCGCGCCGCCTCGCCCAGGGTGGGGGCCTGGGCGGCGGTTACTCCGGCCAGGCCGGCATGTGCCAGGCGGCTCAAGCGCCCCATGTGCAGGCCGAGTGCGGCTTCGCCGCTCAGCTCGATGGCTGCGTGGCCCAGGTGCATGTAGCGGGGGATCGACAAGCGCGCGCCGGCTTCGGCAAGGCGTGGGGCATCCAGGCCATAGCGCAGCAACAGGGGCTCGGGGTCATGACCCCGCTCGCGCAGGGCTTCGGTCAGCGGCTGGACAAAGCCTACTGAAAGGTCGCCGAGGCGTACGCGGGGGCGGGCCATGGGCCTACAGCCACAGGTTCAGCAGGCGGGCGCCATGGCTAGGAGTACCCGCCAGCAGTTCACCCGACTGGCGGGCAAAGCCCTGGCCGTCGCTGGCCTGTTCCCAGAACTGCCCGCGCATGAACACGCTCATGCTGCTGACGCCGGCCCCGGCTGCCTCGGTCAGGCGCTGCCAGGCGTTCTGCTCGCTGACTTCGCCACGTTGCAGGGCCAGCCCAGCGGTGGCCTCCTGGTGGCGATTGCCACGCCATGGCGCTTCCCAGCTGCCTTTGCCGCTCAGGAACACCGGGTTGGCGATCAGCTGTACTGCTTGCTGTGCCAGTTGTTGGTGGTTTTCCGGGTACCAGCTGTCACTGCCCACCAGTACCCCCAGGCGCCCGGCGGGAGTCTGCACGACTTGCAGCGGGTGCTGGCGGCCGTCGTGGACATAGCGACGCATTTCACTGTCAGGGTATTGCTGGCGTTGGGGCTGGCCCAGTAGCGAGCCGTCGCCGGCAAACACCACGCTGCTGTTGAACAGCGGACCACGGCCGGCATGCAGCACGCCTTGTTTCACGTAGGGTTCGGGCAGCACGATCGAGCCGGCCACCAAGGTGACGCCAAACTCCTTGGCAAGGCCGCCGAACAGTTGCTGGTAGTCTGCGGCCATCTGCTCGGCCTTCATGCGCAGGTGCGCATCGGCACGCCAGTCGTCGCCGTCGGCGCCAAGCATGGCCAGGCCGTAGCGCAGCGGGTTGCTTAGCTCCAGCCATTGTTGAGCCTCGCGGCTCTGAGTGACCTGGTACAGCTCGTTTTTCTCACCGCGCGCCCACAACCAGGTACCGATGTGCTCTGGCAGCACCACCACCGTGCGTGGGCCCACCAGCCCTTGGGCTCGGGCTTGTTCCAGGTAAGCGGCGAGCTTGCGGTGCAGGCGTTGCAGGTTCTGGTAGTCGCCTGGGTAAAGCAGCGGCTCCACACCGAGCAGGTTGCCATGCTCGCCCGGCACGCCATGGTTGAGTGCCAACTCGATGCGCAGGTCGGACAGGTAGTGGCCTTCCGGGCGCTGTTGAGTCCAGAAACCGTAGCCGCAAAGCGCGGCGATCATCACCAGCGCCAGGGCGCTTGCCAGGAGTTTTCGCATGAAGCAGTACGGCACCTTGGACAGTGAGGGTCCCCTAGGTTAGTCGCGCTGTATGCCAGGATCAATAACTTGTCAGTTTCGATCATTGAGCCAATTCAAACGGCTGTTTAATGTCGCTGACAGACAAACGACGGGCCCCGCCGACCAGTGAGGTGCCCGCATACCGTGATCACGCCACCAGGGGACCTTTCCATGGCCGCCGACCGCTACCCGCACCTGCTTGCTCCGCTGGACCTAGGCTTTACCACCTTGCGCAACCGTACCCTGATGGGGTCGATGCACACCGGCCTCGAAGAACGCCCCGGTGGTTTCGAGCGCATGGCCGCGTACTTTGCCGAGCGCGCCCGGGGTGGCGTTGGCTTGATGGTCACTGGTGGCATCGCGCCCAATGATGAAGGCGGGGTGTATTCCGGCGCGGCCAAGCTCAGCACCGAGGAAGAGGCCGACAAGCACCGCATCGTCACCGAGGCGGTGCACGCCGCCGGTGGCAAGGTCTGCCTGCAGATCCTGCATGCCGGGCGCTATGCCTACAGCCCACGGCAAGTGGCGCCTAGCGCGATCCAGGCGCCGATCAACCCGTTCAAGCCCAAGGAGCTGGACGAGGCGGGCATCGAGAAACAGATTGCCGACTTCGTCAATTGTGCGGCGTTGGCCCAGCGCGCCGGTTACGACGGTGTCGAGATCATGGGGTCGGAAGGCTACTTCATCAACCAGTTCCTCGCCGCCCACACCAACCACCGCACCGATCGCTGGGGCGGCAGCTATGAAAACCGCATGCGCCTGGCCGTGGAAATCGTCAGCCGGGTGCGTGGTGCGGTAGGGCCGAACTTCATCATCATCTTCCGCCTGTCGATGCTCGATCTGGTCGAGGGTGGCAGCACCTGGGACGAAATCGAGCTGCTGGCCAAGGCTATCGAGCAGGCCGGTGCGACCCTGATCAACACCGGCATCGGCTGGCACGAAGCGCGTATCCCGACCATCGCCACCAAGGTGCCGCGTGCGGCGTTCAGCAAAGTCACCGCCAAACTGCGCGGTGTGGTGAACATTCCGCTGATCACCACCAACCGCATCAATACCCCGGAAGTGGCCGAGGCGGTGCTGGCCGAGGGGGATGCCGACATGGTCTCGATGGCTCGACCGTTCCTCGCCGACCCGGATTTCGTCAACAAGGCCGCCGCTGGCCGAGCCGACGAAATCAACACCTGCATTGGCTGCAACCAGGCCTGCCTGGACCACACCTTTGGCGGCAAGCTGACCAGTTGCCTGGTCAACCCGCGTGCCTGCCACGAAACCGAACTCAACTACTTGCCTGTGCGCGCGGTGAAGCGTATCGCCGTGGTCGGCGCCGGGCCGGCAGGCCTGGCGGCGGCCACCGTGGCGGCCGAGCGGGGCCATGCCGTGACCCTGTTTGACGCCGCCAGCGAAATCGGTGGCCAGTTCAACGTGGCCAAGCGGGTGCCGGGCAAAGAAGAATTCTTTGAAACGCTGCGTTACTTCCGCAACAAGGTCAAAAGCACGGGCGTGGAGCTGCGCCTGAATACTCGCGTCGATGTGCAGGCACTGGTGGAGGGTGGCTTTGATGAAATTATCCTGGCCACCGGTATCGCCCCGCGTACCCCAGCCATTCCGGGTGTGGAGCATGCCAAGGTGCTCAGCTACCTGGATGTGTTGCTCGAGCGCAAGCCGGTGGGCAAGGCTGTCGCGGTGATTGGCGCGGGAGGCATTGGCTTTGATGTGTCCGAGTACCTGGTGCACCAGGGCGTGGCCTCCAGCCAGGACCGTGACGCATTCTGGAAAGAGTGGGGCATCGATACCCATCTTGAGGCACGCGGTGGGGTGGCCGGGATCAAGGCCGAGCCGCATGCCCCGGCACGGCAGGTTTACCTGTTGCAGCGCAAGAAGTCCAAGGTGGGTGATGGCCTGGGCAAGACGACCGGCTGGATTCACCGCACCGGGTTGAAGAACAAGCGGGTGCAGATGCTCAACAGCGTCGAGTACCTGGGTATCGACGATGCCGGTTTGCACATTCGCGTGGCGGACGGCGAGCCGCAGGTGTTGCCGGTGGACAACGTGGTGATCTGCGCCGGGCAGGAACCGCTGCGCGAGTTGCAGGACGGGCTGGTGGCGGCGGGGCAGTCGGTGCACCTGATTGGTGGCGCGGATGTGGCGGCCGAGCTGGACGCCAAGCGGGCGATCAACCAGGGGTCGCGATTAGCGGCTGAGCTTTGAATGGGCACGGGCCGCTTCGCGGCCCTTTCGCGACCAAGGCCGCTCGCACAAGGATCGCGTAACCTTTCGCTTCGTCCATCCCTGTAAACTGCGGCCATGCCTGTATTCGACCTTCCTCTAGCCCCCCTGCAACGCCTGGATCTGCCTTGGCTGGCAACCGCACAGGTCGAAGCCGCCATCCTGCGTCTGGACCTGATCGACCCGCTGATCAGCGGCAACAAGTGGTTCAAGCTACGCCATCACCTGGATCAGGCCAGTGCCGATAACGCCCCCGGGCTGATCAGCCTCGGCGGTAACCATTCCAACCACCTGCACGCCCTGGCCGCCGCTGGCAAACGCTTCGGCTTTGCCACTGTCGGCCTGCTGCGCGGTCACGCCCAGGACACGCCAACCGTGCGTGACCTGCAGGCGCTGGGCATGGCGCTGCACTGGTTGGGCTATGGCGGCTACCGCGCACGCAACGAGCCCGGTTTCTGGGGCCCCTGGCAGGCACGTTACCCAGGCTGGCACTGCATCCCCGAAGGCGGTGGCGGGCAAGCTGGCGCGCAGGGCTGCGCGCTGATCATGCAGCAGGCGCAGGCGCAAATTGCGACGCTGGGGTGGTCGGGCTACGACGCCTGGTGGCTGGCTGCTGGAACGGGTACTACCTTGGCCGGCCTGGTGCTGGCCGAGGCGGGGGCACATGCGGTACATGGCGCACTTGCCGTGCCCAGGGCTCATGGTGTGCCGGAGACGGTAGCTGCATTGGCCGGCACGCTTGGTTACCAGCTACACGACGCCTGCCGTGGTGGTTTCGGCAAGTTCGACGATGAACTGCTGGCCTTCATTGCCGAGTGCGAGCAACACACTGGGGTGCCGTTCGAAGCGCTCTACACCGGCAAGGCCCTGCTGGCCCTGCGTAATCAGGTCGCTGCCGGGCTGTTCACGCCCGGCAGCCGCCTGATCTTCGTCCACACAGGTGGCCTGCAGGGCCGGCGCGGTTACTTGTAGGGCAGCATGCGCAACAGTGTATTGTCGCGCTGAACATAGTGGTGGTACAGCCCGGCCAGTGCGTGCAGGCCGATCAGCCAGTAGCCCCAGCTGCCGATACGTTCATGCCAGCCCTTGATGAACTTGGCCTGGTCCGGATTCGGGCCGATCAGGTGCGGCAGTTCCAGGCCGAAGAACGGCACCGGTTTGTCGGCGGCGCTGAGGATCAGCCAGCCGGCCAGCGGCAGGCCGATCATCAGCAGGTAAAGCGCCAAATGCATCAGGTGTGCAAGGCCGGTTTGCCAGGCTGGCGGCTTGGGCACGATGGGCGGGGTCGGGCGGCTCAGGCGCATGGCCAGGCGCAGCCAGACCAGTACGAACACGCTGAGCCCGAGCATGAAGTGCAGGTCCTTCATCAGGTTGCGTTCGGCGCTGTCCTTGGGGAACAGGCCACGCAGTTCGATAAGGGCGTAGACAGCGGCCAGCAGTACCAGCATCAGCCAATGCAGGGCGATGGACAGGCGTGCGTAATGGGTCGCGGGGGTGGATGAAACCATGATCGGTCCTCGTCATCAGGTCGGAATGGCGCTCTTGCTGGCGCTCAGGTACCACTGTAAAGGTTACCGGGAACAAATCTTTGCGCTGGGTCTGTGAAAACTGTGTTGCCTGCACCGGCCTTTTTAACGGGCGACATCATGCCTCGGGTAAAAATGGCCAATTGTCAGCCACCAGAAACACCCGCTCCACCTCCTGCCATACACCATCACCCGCCTGCTCCAACCTCACCAGCAACTGTGCCGGCGCTTGCCGCTCCAGCACATGCAACCATGCCGCAAATTGCTCCACCGTCCAGCATTCGCCTGCTTCGACCCGCGCCGGTGCCAGCCAGGCATGCCGCTGCAGCGGCTGCCAATGCTCACCCTCTGCCATCTCCCAGTCCCGCCGTCGCACCCAGCGCCCGCGCAAGTGCTGCGGGTTGGCCCCAGCGGGTGGCTCGGCATGCCCAGGCAACGGATAGAACAGATAGCCGCCCAGCCATACATGGGCCTGCACCTGCTCAACCCCCAGCGTGGCCAACAGCTCGCGGCTGTGCGCGCCCTTGGACATGGGCAACTGGTGCCCGGCCAGGTGCGCAAGCTTGGTCCCCAACCGGTCATGGCAGCCTGGGCCCAGCCAGGTGTGCGGGTTGAGCCCGCCGCCTTCAGGGCCCAGGTACAGCTTGATCGCCAGTTCCAGGTGGTGTACGCCGTCGCCGTCGCGCAGTACCACGTCCAGCTCGCCCAAGGTGCGCCCGCCGTCGCGAATCGCCAGGTTGGCCGCCAGTAGTTCGATGCCCGGCGCCTGGCCCAGGGCGAATTGCCACAGGCGTTCGTAGTAATGCCCCAGGCGCCGGCTGCCCAGTTTCGCCAGCCATTCGCGCAACGGGCGGTCGTCGTCATCCAGCCCGCGCAACCACTGTTCAAGGCGTTGTGGCTGCTGCGCCCACAGGCTGCCTGCCAGCGGGTGGCGCTGGGGGCAGGGCGGGGCGCTGAGCAGTGGCGGCGACAGCAGGGCCCAGGCCAAATCGCGCACGGCGGGGCGCTGCAATTGTCGGGGCAGGTCTTGGAGCAAGGTGAATGGCGTCATCCTGCGAGCATAGCCGGTTTGCCGCTGCCCGGTGCTTTCGCCCATAATCGGCGCATCGTCACCCGCCGCAGAGCCTCGCAGGAGCCCCATGGAGCAATTTCGCAATATCGGTATCATCGGTCGCCTTGGCAGCTCGCAGGTGCTCGACACCATTCGCCGACTGAAAAAATTTCTCCTCGATCGCCACCTGCACGTGATCCTCGAGGACACCATCGCCGAAGTGCTGCCTGGCCATGGCCTGCAAACCTCCACCCGCAAGCTGCTGGGCGAGGTCTGCGACCTGGTCATCGTGGTCGGCGGCGACGGCAGCCTGCTGGGTGCTGCCCGTGCCCTGGCCCGGCACAACATTCCGGTGCTGGGCATCAACCGTGGCAACCTGGGCTTCCTCACCGACATCCGCCCCGACGAGCTGGAAGAGAAGGTCGCCCAGGTGCTCGATGGCCACTACCTGGTAGAAAACCGCTTCCTGCTGCAAGCCGAGGTGCGCCGCCACCACGAAGCCATCGGCCAGGGTGATGCGCTGAACGACGTGGTGCTGCACCCCGGCAAGTCCACGCGCATGATCGAGTTCGAGATCTACATCGACGGCCAGTTCGTCTGCAGCCAAAAGGCCGACGGCCTGATCGTCGCTACCCCCACCGGCTCCACCGCCTATGCGCTGTCGGCCGGTGGGCCGATCATGCACCCCAAGCTCGACGCTATCGTGATCGTGCCGATGTACCCGCACACCCTGTCGGGGCGGCCGATCGTGGTCGATGGCAACAGCGAGCTGAAGATCGTGGTCTCCAAGGACCTGCAGATCTACCCGCAGGTGTCCTGTGACGGCCAGAATCACTTCACCTGCGCCCCCGGCGACACCATCACGGTGAGCAAGAAACCGCAGAAACTGCGCCTGATCCACCCGTTGGACCACAATTACTACGAGGTCTGCCGCACCAAGCTGGGGTGGGGCAGCCGCCTGGGGAGCAGGGACGACTGATGTTCGATCCGGCGCGAAGTTTCGACATCATCGGTGACGTGCACGGCTGTGCGCTGACCCTTGAACGCCTGCTCGAGACTCTCGGATACAAGCGCGTGGCCGGCGTGTGGCGCCACCCGCGACGCCAGGCGTTGTTCCTCGGTGATATCGTCGACCGTGGGCCGCGTATCCGCGAGGCGCTGCACATCGTCCACGACATGGTCGAAGCCGGTCAGGCGTTCTGCATCATGGGCAACCACGAGTACAACGCCCTGGGCTGGGTGACCCCGGCGCTGCCCGGCAGCGGCAAGGCCTATGTACGTGAACACACGCCACGCCATGCCCGGCTGATCGATGAAACCCTGACCCAGTTCGCCCACCACCCCGGCGACTGGCACGACTTCGTCAACTGGTTCTACCAACTGCCGCTGTTCGTTGACGCTGGGCGTTTCCGCCTGGTGCACGCCTGCTGGGACCCGCGCCTGATCGAGCCGTTGCGCCAGCAATACCCCGACGGGCGCATCGATGAACATTTCATCCAGGCTTCGGCGGTCAGCGGCAGTTTTGCCGACACCGTGTGCAACCGCCTGTTGCGCGGTACCGACATGCGCCTGCCGGACGGCTTGACCCTGACTGGCGGTGATGGCCTGACCCGGGCGTTCTTCCGCACCAAGTTCTGGGAAGAAGACCCGCAAACCTATGGCGACATCGTGTTCCAGCCCGATGCCCTGCCCGCGGAGGTGGCCAGTACCCCGCTCAGCCACAGCCAGAAGAACGCCTTGCTGCGCTATGACGAAGACGAGCCGCTGCTGTTCGTTGGCCATTACTGGCGCAGCGGCCGCCCGGCGCCGATCCGCGCCAACCTGGCCTGCCTGGACTACAGCGCCGTGCTCTACGGCAAGCTGGCCGCCTACCGGCTGGATGATGAAACCCGCATCGACCCGCACAAGTTCGTCTGGGTCGACGTCGACCGCCCACAGGCCAACCAATGAACATTATCGAAGTGATGCGCCTGCCGCTGTCGGTCGACCTCAGCGGCTTCGTTCACCTGCTGCAGCGCCTGCAGGTGCCACACCGGGTCAGCGAGGAGGGCGATGCCCAGGTCCTCTGGGCCCCCGATACCCTGGCCCAAGACGTGCTACAGCTGTACCAGCGCTACCCCGACGGCAACGCCGACCTCGAACTTGCACAGGACCCTGTGGGAGCGGGCTTGTCGGGGCGCCGAACCGCCGCGAATAGCCCCGCACAACCCTCCCTGGTAGAACAAGCCAAAGCCTGCAAGGTCACCACCCTCACTCTGCTGCTGTGCTTCATTGTCGCCGGCCTCACCAGCCTGGGTGACAACTTCACCACCATCAGCTGGTTCACTTTCCTCGACTTCCGCGTCCAGGGCGACTACCTGTACTTCAGCTCGCTGGCGCAAAGCCTGGACGAAGGCCAGTGGTGGCGCCTGGTATCGCCCATGCTGCTGCATTTCGGCGTGCTGCACCTGGCCATGAACAGCCTGTGGTACTGGGAGCTGGGCAAGCGCATCGAGCTGCGCCAAGGGCCCTGGATGCTGCTGGGCCTGACCCTGTTGTTCAGCCTGGTTTCCAACCTGGCCCAGCACTACACCAGCGGGCCAAGCCTGTTTGGCGGCCTGTCCGGCGTGCTGTACGGCCTGCTCGGGCATGTGTGGCTGTTCCAGTGGCTGGCGCCCAACCGTTACTTCAACCTGCCCAAGGGTGTGCTGGTGATGATGCTGATCTGGCTGGTGGTGTGCCTGACCGGTGTGGTCGGCACCCTCGGCCTTGGCCAGATCGCCAATGCCGCCCACGTCGGCGGGCTGCTCATCGGATGCCTGACCGGGCTCTTGGGTGGGGCGCTGGCCCGGCGTAAACTGTCGGCTTGAATCAGGAGACTGTATGTCCACTTTCGCGCAAATGATTGAAAACATCACCCCGGAAATCTACGAGAGCCTGAAACTGGCCGTGGAAATCGGCAAATGGTCGGATGGCCGCAAGCTCACTGCCGAGCAGAAAGAGCTGTCGCTGCAGGCGGTCATCGCCTGGGAAATGAAAAACCTGCCTGAAGACCAGCGTACCGGCTACATGGGCCCGCAGGAATGCGCATCGAAGTCCGCGCCGATCGCCAACATTCTGTTCAAGTCGGACTCGGTACATTGATCGAACTCGCTCGTGGCTCGTTGAGCAAAATGGCGGTAAGCCTGCAGGCGCCGGTGGTGCAGTACAGCTTCCGCCTGGATGACACACAGGTGCCGGTCAACCCGCTGATCGGCCAGCGTCTGCGCCTGGAATACCTCGGCGCCATTCACTGCAGCCATTGCGGCAAGCGCACCAAGACCAGCTTCAGCCAGGGTTACTGCTACCCCTGCATGACCAAGCTGGCCCAGTGCGACGTGTGCATCATGGCCCCGGAAAAATGCCACTACGACGCCGGCACCTGCCGCGAACCGTCGTGGGGTGAACAGTTCTGCATGACCGACCACGTGGTCTACCTGGCCAACTCTTCGGGGATCAAGGTCGGCATCACCCGCGCCACCCAGTTGCCCACCCGTTGGCTCGACCAGGGTGCCAGCCAGGCCCTGCCGATCATGCGCGTGGCTACTCGTCAGCAGTCGGGCCTGGTCGAAGACGTGCTGCGCAGTCAGGTGCCGGACCGCACCAACTGGCGTGCGCTGCTCAAGGGCGACGCCGAGGTGCTCGACCTGCCCGCCATCCGCGAGCAGATCTTCGATGCCTGCGCCGACGGCCTGCGCGAGCTGCAGGGGCGCTTTGGCCTGCAAGCGATCCAGCCGCTGCCCGATGCCGAAGTGGTGCAGATGAAGTACCCGGTCGAGGCCTACCCGAAAAAGATCGTCAGCTTCAACCTCGACAAGGACCCGGTGGCCGAAGGCACGCTGCTGGGCATCAAGGGCCAGTACCTGATCTTCGACACCGGTGTGATCAACATTCGCAAGTACACGGCCTACCAGTTGGCCGTGCTCCAGTAAAAAGGACCTGCACATGCGTACCGAACAACCGCAAGTGATCTACCTCAAGGATTACCAGGCGCCCGAGTACCTGATCGACGAGACGCACCTGACCTTCGAGCTGTTCGAGGACCACACCCTGGTTCACGCGCAACTGGTCATGCGCCGCAACCCGGCACGCGGTGCCGGCCTGCCGCCACTGGTGCTCGACGGTCAGCAGCTGGAATTGCTGCGGGCCTCGCTGGACGACCTGGAACTGCAGGCGGGCGACTACCAGCTAGAAGCCGACAGCCTGACGCTGCACCCCAAGGCCGAGCGGTTCACCCTCGACACCAGCGTGAAGATCCACCCCGAGAGCAACACCGCGCTGGAAGGCCTGTACAAGTCGGGCAAGATGTTCTGCACCCAGTGCGAGGCCGAGGGCTTCCGCAAGATCACCTACTACCTCGACCGCCCGGACGTGATGAGCACGTTCACCACCACGGTGATCGCCGAGCAGCATCGCTACCCGGTATTGCTGTCGAACGGCAACCCGATCGGCAGCGGGCCGGCCGAAGACGGCCGCCACTGGGCGACCTGGGAAGATCCGTTCATGAAGCCGGCGTACCTGTTCGCCCTGGTGGCCGGCGACCTGTGGTGCGTAGAGGACACCTTCACCCGCCAGTCCGGCCGTGACGTGATCCTGCGCATCTATGTTGAACCCGAGAACATCGACAAGTGCGACCACGCCATGGTCAGCCTGAAGAAGTCCATGCGTTGGGACGAAGAAGTCTATGGCCGTGAATACGACCTGGACATCTTCATGATCGTCGCGGTAAACGACTTCAATATGGGCGCCATGGAAAACAAGGGCCTGAACATCTTCAACTCCAGCTGTGTGCTGGCCCGTGCCGAGACCGCCACCGATGCCGCGCACCAGCGCGTCGAAGGCGTGGTCGCCCACGAGTACTTCCACAACTGGTCGGGCAACCGTGTCACTTGCCGTGACTGGTTCCAGCTGTCGCTCAAAGAAGGCTTCACGGTATTCCGCGATGCCGAGTTCAGCGCCGACATGAACTCGCGCACGGTCAAGCGCATCGAAGACGTCGCCTACCTGCGCACCCACCAGTTCGCCGAAGACGCCGGCCCCATGGCCCACCCGGTGCGCCCGGACAGCTTCATCGAAATTTCCAACTTCTACACCCTGACCGTGTACGAGAAGGGCGCCGAAGTGGTGCGCATGGTGCGAACCTTGCTGGGTGCCGAAGGCTTCCGCAAGGGCAGCGACCTGTACTTCGAACGCCATGATGGCCAGGCGGTGACCACCGACGACTTCATCAAGGCCATGGAAGATGCCAACGGCGTCGATTTCACCCAGTTCAAACGCTGGTACAGCCAGGCCGGCACCCCGCGCCTGGAGGTCAGCGAAGCTTATGACGCCGCTGCGCAGACCTACAGCCTGACGTTCCGCCAGAGCTGCCCGCAAACCCCGGACAAGGCTGAAAAACTGCCGTTCGTGATCCCGGTGGAGCTGGGCCTGCTGGACGCCGCAGGCAACGACCTGCCGCTGCAACTGGCCGGTGAAGCGACGGCGCAGGGCACCAGCCGCGTGCTGTCGGTGACCGAAGCCGAGCAGACTTTCACCTTCCAGCGCATCCAGGCCAAACCGCTGCCATCGCTGCTGCGTGGCTTCAGCGCCCCGGTGAAGCTGAGCTTCCCCTACGACCGCGACCAGCTGATGTTCCTGATGCAGCACGACAGCGACGGCTTCAACCGCTGGGAAGCGGGCCAGCAGTTGTCGGTGCAGGTGTTGCAGGAGCTGATCGGCCAGCATCAGCGCGGCGAAGCGCTGAAGCTCGACCAGCGCCTGATCACCGCCCTGGGCACCGTGCTCGGCAACGAGTCGCTGGACCCGGCCATGGTTGCCGAAATGCTCTCGCTGCCGGGTGAGGCCTACCTCACCGAGATCAGCCAGGTGGCCGATGTGGACGCCATCCACGCCGCCCGCGAATTCGCCCGCCAGCAGATCGCCGAGCAACTGTTCGACGCCCTGTGGGCGCGCTATCAGGCCAACCGAGAAGTGTCGCGCAGCACCGAGTATGTGGCGTCTGCCGAGCACTTTGCCCGCCGCAGCTTGCAGAACATCGCCCTGTCGTACTTGATGCAGAGCGGCAAGCCGCAGGTGCTGGAAGCGACCCTGGAGCAGTTCGAGCACTGCGACAACATGACCGAGCGCCTGACCGCGCTGGCAGTATTGGTCAACTCGCCGTTCGAAGCCGAGCGTGCCAAGGCGCTGGAAGCCTTTGCCGAGCACTTCAAGGACAACCCGCTGGTCATGGACCAGTGGTTCAGCGTGCAGGCGGCAAGCGCCTTGCCGGGCGGGCTGGCGCGGGTCAAGGCGCTGATGCAGCACCCGGCGTTCACCTTGAAGAACCCGAACAAGGTGCGTGCGCTGATCGGTGCTTTTGCCGGTCAGAACCTGGTCAACTTCCATGCGGCCGATGGCTCGGGGTATCGCTTCCTGGCGGACCTGGTGATCGAGCTGAATGCACTGAACCCGCAGATTGCTTCGCGCCAACTGGCGCCGCTGACCCGCTGGCGCAAGTATGACGAGGCGCGCCAGGCCCTGATGAAAGGTGAGCTGGAGCGGATTCTCGCTTCTGGTGAGCTGTCCAGTGATGTGTACGAGGTTGTGAGCAAGAGCCTGGCTTAAGGGCCAAGGGGGCTGCGCAGCAGCCCCCTGCATTCCCGGATAACAAAACATAACACCCCGCCCGTTGTATTCCCGCAAACATCCCCGCTACGATCCCCTCAAGCTATTGCAGGCCTCTAGATCAGGCTTTTCGCAGTACCTGCAATGCATTGACCCACCAACAAGAACACAACAGGGGGCAGTCATGAGGGAACAGCTACAGGCGCCAGCCAGGCGTGGTGCCTGGCCATGGGCGGCCAGCGCAGTGCTGGCACTGGCATTGGGGGTGTGGGCCGACAGTGCCCAGGCCGCCGGGGCCGACGAATACTCCACCGAATCGGCCAAGGCCAGCCAAAGCCTGTTGATCGGCGCCACCCATGCTGGCAAGCGCCTGGTGGTGGTGGGTGATCGTGGCCATATCCTGTTCTCCGATGACCAGGGCAGCACCTGGACCCAAGCCCGTGTACCGACCCGGCAACTGCTCACGGCGGTGTACTTCCTCGACGACAAGCGTGGTTGGGCAGTCGGCCATGACGCGCAGATCCTCACCAGCAGCGACGGCGGCGCGACCTGGAGCAAGCAATACGAAGACCTCGCCCGTGAAGCCCCCTTGCTCGATGTCACCTTCCTCGACGCCCAGCACGGCTTTGCCGTGGGGGCCTACGGCGCCTTGCTGGAAACCACCGACGGTGGCCAGCACTGGCAAGACGTGGCCGAGCGGCTGGACAACCCCGACCAGTTGCACCTGAACGGCATCGCTCGGGTGCGCGAAGCCGGCCTGTTCATCGTCGGCGAGCAGGGCGGCATGTTCCGCTCCGCCGACAACGGCCAGACGTGGGCCAAGGTACAGGGCCCCTACGAGGGCTCGCTGTTCGGCGTGATCGGTACCGCCAAACCGCAAACACTGCTGGCCTACGGCCTGCGCGGCAACCTGTTCCGCTCCAGCGACTTCGGTGACAGCTGGCAGCCGATCGAACTCAAGGCCGCACGCGGTAACCTCGAATTCGGCCTGGCAGGCGCTACGCTTGTCGATGATGGCAGCCTGGTGCTGGTCGGCAATGGCGGCAGTGTGTTGCGCAGCACCGATGATGGGCAAACCTTCAGCGTGTACAACCGTGCCGACCGCATCGCCCTGGCCGGCGTCAGTGGCTTGGCCAACGGCGGCCTGCTGTTGGTGGGGCAGGGTGGCGTACACCTGGCTGATGCCCAGGGCGCCGAGGGGGTGAGCCGATGACCAGCAGGGAGAGCATTACCATGCACCCGCATCACCAGGACAAGGCCACGCTGCTTGAACGCCTGATCTTCAACAATCGCCCCGTGGTCATCGCCCTGTGCGTGCTGGTCAGCATTTTCCTGTTCTGGCAGGCCACGCAGATTCGCCCGTCCACCAGCTTCGAGAAGATGATCCCGCTGCAGCACCCATTCATCGAGCAGATGATGGAGCACCGCAACGACCTGGCCAACCTGGGCAACACCGTGCGCATCTCGGTGGAGGCGGTGAACGGCGATATCTTCGACAAGGACTACATGGAGACCCTGCGCCAGGTCCATGACGAAGTGTTCTACATCCCCGGTGTCGACCGTGCCGGGCTGAAGTCGCTGTGGAGCCCCAGTGTGCGCTGGAGCGAGGTCACCGAAGAGGGCTTCTCCGGTGGCGAGGTAATCCCCAACACCTACAACGGCTCGCAGGACAGCCTCGACACCCTGCGTGACAACGTGCTCAAGTCCGGCCAGGTGGGGCGCCTGGTGGGCAACAACTTCAAGTCCAGCATCGTCGATGTACCGCTGCTGGAAAGCTATCCCGACCCGCAAGACCCAGGCAAACAGGTGAAACTGGACTACCAACAGTTCTCGCACCTGCTTGAAGAGAAGGTCCGCGACAAGTTCCAGGCACAAAACCCCAATGTGAAAATTCACATCGTCGGCTTCGCCAAGAAGGTCGGTGACCTGATCGATGGCCTGGTGATGGTGGCGATGTTCTTCGGCGTCGCGCTGGCCATCACCTGGGTACTGCTGTACTGGTTCACCTGGTGTATCCGCAGCACCATCGCCGTGCTCATCACCACCCTGGTGGCGGTGGTCTGGCAGCTGGGGCTGATGCATGCGGTGGGCTTTGGTCTGGACCCGTACTCGATGCTGGTGCCGTTCCTGATCTTCGCCATTGGTATTTCCCACGGGGTGCAGAAGATCAACGGTATTGCCTTGCAGTCGAGTGACGCCGACAACGCCCTGACCGCGGCACGGCGTACCTTCCGCCAGCTGTTCCTGCCGGGGATGATCGCTATCCTTGCCGACGCGGTGGGCTTCATCACCTTGCTGATCATCGACATCGGGGTGATTCGCGAGCTGGCCATCGGCGCCTCCATTGGCGTGGCGGTGATCGTGTTCACCAACCTGATCCTGTTGCCGGTGGCCATTTCCTACGTTGGCATCAGCAAGAAGGCCATCGAGCGCAGCAAGAAGGACGCGACGCGCGAGCACCCGTTCTGGCGGCTGTTGTCGAACTTTGCCAGTGCCAAGGTGGCGCCGGTTTCGGTGCTGTTGGCACTGGTCGCCTTCGCCGGTGGCCTGTGGTACAGCCAGAACCTGAAGATCGGCGACCTCGACCAGGGCGCGCCGGAGTTGCGCCCTGACTCACGCTACAACCAGGACAACAACTTCATCATCAGCAACTACTCGACCAGCTCCGACGTGCTGGTGATCATGGTCAAGACCCCGTCGGAGAAGTGCTCTGTCCACTCGACCATGGCACCGATCGACGAGCTGATGTGGACCATGCAGAACACGCCGGGCGTGCAGTCGGCTATTTCCCTGGTGACCGTGTCCAAGCAGGTGATCAAGGGCATGAACGAGGGCAGCCTGAAATGGGAAACCCTGTCGCGTAACCCGGACATCCTCAACAACTCCATTGCTCGTGCCGACGGCCTGTACAACGGCGACTGCTCACTGGCACCCGTGCTGGTGTTCCTCAACGACCACAAGGCTGAAACCCTGGAGCGGGTTACCGCCGTGGCCAAGGCGTTTGCCGACAGCCACAACAAGGAGGGCCTGCAATTCTTGCTGGCAGCGGGCAACGCCGGGATCGAGGCTGCGACCAACGAAGTGATCAAGTCAGCCGAGTTGACCATCCTGATCCTGGTGTACATCTGCGTGGCAGTGATGTGTCTGATCACCTTCCGCTCGTTCGCTGCCACGCTGTGCATCGTGCTGCCGCTGGTGCTGACGTCGGTGTTGGGCAACGCACTGATGGCCTACATGGGCATCGGGGTGAAGGTGGCGACCTTGCCGGTGGTGGCGCTGGGTGTGGGAATTGGCGTGGACTACGGTATCTACATCTACAGCCGCCTGGAAAGCTTCCTGCGCGCCGGCTTGCCGTTGCAGGAAGCGTACTACCAGACCCTGCGTTCGACCGGTAAAGCGGTGTTGTTCACCGGTTTGTGCCTGGCCATCGGCGTGTGCACCTGGATTTTCTCGGCGATCAAATTCCAGGCGGACATGGGCTTGATGCTGACCTTCATGCTGCTGTGGAACATGTTTGGCGCGCTTTGGCTGCTGCCGGCCCTGGCGCGGTTCCTCATCAAGCCTGAAAAAATGGTGGGCAAGGAGGGTGGGTCGATTTTCGCCCATTAAATGGCAGGGGGCCGCTTTGCGGCCCCAGGTTATAATGCCGCCACTTCTTCCACAGGTACCCCCATGTCCCCCCTCGCCAACGCCCTGCAGTCCTGCGACATGCTCCTCATCGACGGCCTGCACGCCTTCGACTTCACCGCCGATGAGTCCGGCCTTACCATCGAATGCATGGACGGCCGCCAACTGCGCCGCTGGTCATTCACCCCCGAGCAAGTCGCCGGCGCCGTTGCCACCGGCGATGAGTGGCAACTCAACGATGCCAACGGCGCGCATCGGCTAGTCTGTATGAGTGCCTTTCGCGCCCCGGATGAAGACCAAGATGAACCGGACCTGGACGAGCCTGCTGACCGCTAGCCTGATGAGCCTGACAATCAATGCCCACGCCGCCACCTTGCTGGTGGGCAGCTACACCGATGGCGCCAGCCAGGGTATCTACCGCTACCAGTTCGATGAAAAGGCCGGCCACATCGACCCCACACCGCAACAAGTGGTGAAGAGCGTCAGCCCTTCATGGCTG
Source organism: Pseudomonas sp. NBRC 111140 (assembly GCF_001320885.1). Lineage (NCBI taxonomy): Bacteria > Pseudomonadati > Pseudomonadota > Gammaproteobacteria > Pseudomonadales > Pseudomonadaceae > Pseudomonas > Pseudomonas sp. NBRC 111140. The sequence continues at coordinate 17,099 of NZ_BCBQ01000029.1, read as the reverse complement.
GTGCTGTCGGCCGACCAGCGCCTGCTGTTCGCGGTCAATGAAACCCGGGGTGGGCATGCCAGTAGTTTCAGCGTCAGTGCCAAGGGTGAGATCAAGCCGCTCAACCAGGTGGCCACCCAAGGTGACGAACCGACTCACGCCAGCCTCAGCCGTGACCAGCGTTACCTGTTTGTGGCCAACTACGCGGTCAAGCCCGACCCCGGCGGCAGCCTGGTGGTGATCCCGGTGGCCAAGGACGGCAAGCTCAAGGCCGTGGTGCAACAGGCCCGGCACAAGGCAAGTGGGGTCAACCCCGAGCGTCAGGCCGGTGCCCACGTGCATTCACTGGTGCTGTCGCCCGATGGCCAGCATGTGTATGCCTGCGACCTGGGTGCAGACAAGGTGTTCATCTACCGCTACGACGGTGCCAGTGTGGACAAGCCGTTGAGCCCGGCAATCCCGGCCTCGGTGGACTTGCCGCCAGGTAGCGGGCCGCGTCACCTGCTGTTTGACGCCAAGGGCCGGCATGCCTACCTGACGCTGGAAATGAGTGGCGAAGTGGTGATGTTCGATGTCAAGGACGATGCCTTGCTCGAGCGCCAGCGCTTGCCGCTGGCCGAACAGCAGGACCCTGCGGCCAAGGCGGCGGGAGGCTTGCACCTGTCGGCAGATGGGCGCTTCCTGTACGTGAGCAATCGCGGAACGGCCAACGAAATCGTTGTGTTCAGTGTGGGCAAGGACGATGGCCAGTTGGCGTTTCTGCAACGTCGCTCGGTGGAAGGTGATCATCCCCGTGAGTTTGCCCTGGACCCCAGTGACAACTTCCTGCTGGTGGCCAACCAGAAGAGCAACCAGATCGTGGTGATGCGCCGCGATCCGCGCAGTGGCAAGCTGCTGGAGACGGTGCAGACACTGAAGCAGGAAGCACCTTCGGACCTGAAGTTCATCGAGTGATATCGATCGGCGTGATAATCGATACTGCTGCAATGAATTTTTGCGTTCGGCGTCGGCGGCGTAAGTTTGACCCAAGGCCCAAACGGGCCACTGTCAAACCACCGCCGTCGAGGTCAGCCCAGATGAACTTCAATCTCTTCCCGGTCATTGCCGCATCCGCCATTTCCGCATCGGTCGTACTGCCAGCGCACGCCCATGCCGACAGCAGCGGCAAGGCTTCTGCTACCCACAGTTACACCGAGCAGTACCTGCGCCAGAGTGCCAATTTCCATGCGGCCCTCAGTGGCAAGCACAACCACTGATGCCAAGCCTCACGCGTACCCTGTGGGAGCGGGTTTACCCGCGAACAAGGGCGAAGCCCTTGCCATGCACCGCGCGACCTGCTTCGCGGGTAAATCCGCTCCCACAGGGCTCCGCGTAAAGTCGAAAGCTGATTACTTGGCCATTACCGACTTAAAAAGCTCCGAAGCCAGCCACCCCTCCAGCCAGCTCCGCACTTGCGGATAAGCCGCCTCGGCGAACCACTGCGGTTCGACCCCGGCAAACTGGCGCATCAGGGGTAGCAACGCGGCATCGGCGAGGCTTGGGTGATCGGCCAGCAAATAGGCTCGCCCCGTCAGCAGGCCTTCGAGTTCCGCCAACCAGGCTTCGGCCTGTTGGCGGTAATGCTCGCGGGGATACGCCGGGTAACGCTCGGCATACTTGTACAGGTTCACCTGCGCCTTGAACGTAGTGTCGTTGCGCGCAATCAGGGCTTCAGCGTGCTGCGCCGCCGCAGGGTCTGCTTGCAGTTGCCAATCCTGCGGGTCATTTTGCGCCAGCGCCCAGCGCATGATGTCCAGGCTCTCTTCCAGCACTCCGGCACCGGTATCCAGCACCGGCACCGTGCCTTTGGGCGACAAGGCCAGCAATTCTGCCGGCTTGTTCTTCATCGCCACCTCGCGTACTTCCACCGTGCAGCCGGCGTAGCGCAAGGCCAGGCGCGCGCGCATGGCCCAGGGGCAGCGGCGGAACGAGTAGAGGATCACCCACACACCTCCACGTCACTCAGGCCATTACCCTGGCGCCGCACCTGGATCTGCACCGGGATGCGCTCGTGCATTTCCTGCACGTGGGAAATCACCGCCACCTTGCGGCCTTGGGCCTGCAAGCCGTCGAGGGCGTCCATGGCAAGTTGCAACGACTCGGGGTCGAGGCTGCCGAAGCCTTCGTCGATGAACAGCGATTCGATGCGCAGGGTGCTGGAGGCCATTGACGCCAGGCCCAGGGCCAGGGCCAGCGATACCAGGAAGGTTTCCCCGCCCGACAACGAGTGCACCGAACGCAGTTCGTCGCCCATCTCGGTATCCAGTACCAGCAGGCCCAGGGCACTGCCGCCGCGCTTGAGGCGGTAGCGGCGGGCCAGCTGGCGTAGCTGGGCGTTGGCGTGGTGCAGCAGCAGGTCGAGGTTGTAGCCTTGGGCAATCTTGCGGAACACGTCGCCCGAAGCCGAACCGATCAGGTCATTCAGGCGACCCCAGCGTTGCCATTGCTGGCGAGCCTCATCGATTTCTGCCGCCAGTGCTTGGTGGGCCTGCTGCCGGCGCTGGTCGTCGGCCTGCAGCGCGCGCAATTCTGCGCACTGTTGCTCGTGCAGGGTCAGGCGCTCGCGTAGCTCGGTCAGGGCTTGCTCCAGGGCTTCGACCGAGGTGTCCACGGTCATTTGCGCGGCGTGCTGCTGCAGGCGCTGCTCACGTTCCTGCAGCAGCACCCGGCCTTGTTCGATGGCCTTTTCAGCGTTTTGCAGGCGCTGGCGCAGTTCATTCACCTGGGCATCATCCATGCCCAGCAGGCGGTCCAGCCCGGCGTCATCCAGTTCCGGGTGCTCGCTGCGCCATTGGGCGATCTGGCCCTGCAACTGCTGGCATTCGCTGGTCAGCGCCTGTTGCTGCTGGGCATTGGCCTTGAGCTCGCTGGCCAGTTGTACGCCCTGGGTGCGCAGTTCCTGCAGGCGCTGGGCGGTGTCGGCGTCAAGGGCACGGGCTTGCTCCAGCGCGGTGTCCATGTGCTGTTGCCAGGCTTCGGCGCTGGCATGTTCGCCGAGCAGCTCGCCGAGCGAGGCCTGGGCTTGCTGGCGTTGCTCGTCGAGGGTAGCCAGCTTTTGTTGCAACTGCTGCTGGCCTTGCACGCGCGCCTGTTGTTGGTCGCGCAGTTTGTCCAGCTGGGTTTGGCGGGCTTGCTGTTCTTCCTGTTCGTCCTTGCGCTGTTCCAGGTGTTGCCGGCGCAGGGCAATTTGCTGGTCAAGGGCCAGGAAGGCATTGGCCGGGTCTTCGTTCAGGGCCTTGAGGGCTTCCTCGGGCAGAACCCCGGCCAGGTCGCTCAGGCCTTGCTGCAACTGCTGCTCATCGTTGGCCAGGGCCTGGTGCTGTTGCTCCAGGTGGCGCTGGGCCTGCTGCTGGGCGTCGTGGGCGGCCTGCAGTTGCTGGTTGAGGCGGGCGGCGTCTTTTTGTAGGGCTAGCAGGACTTTTTGGCGCTTCTCGTCCTGGCCGATGTGTTCGTCCAGGCGCCGCAGTTGGCTGTCGAGCCAGGTGCTACGGGCGATGTCGTCCTGCGGGGCGAGGGCAGGCCACAGGCTGTGCGCCTGTACCTGGGCCACTATTGGCTGCAGCTGTTCGCTCAGGTGTTGCTGTTGCTGCTGGTAGTCCTTGAGTTGAGCATTGACCACACCCAGCTGGGTACGAAGCTCCACCAGTTTGCTGTTGAGGCTTTCGACCTGTTTCTGGGCGGCGTCTTCTTCGGCCTGGTCATGGCGGCCCAGGCTCTGCAGCAGCGCTTCGGGCTGATGGAACGGGTGTTCGGCGCTGCCGCATACCGGGCAGGGTTCGCCGTCGCGCAATTGGCCACGCAGTTCTTCGACGCTGGTGTTGCGTGCCAGGCGCTGGCGCTCCAGCAACTGGCGGGTGAGGGTGAGCGCCTGTTCGGCGGCCTCCAGCTCGGCCTTGGCGGCGGTGCCCTCGGTAATCAGCTGCTGGCGCTGCTGCATGGCCTGCTGCTGCCGTTCGCGCGCGGCGTCCAATTGCTGGCGCAGCTCCCGTTCACGGGCGTGCAGGCGCGACAGTTCCTCGACGGCGCGCTGCTGCTTGCGGTTGTCCTGCAGCATGCCGCCCAGCAGGTCGATCTGCTCGGCAAGGGCCTGTGGTTCGGCCTTGGCCTCGCGGAACAGCAGGTCGTAGGCGTCACGCTCGGCCTGCAAGTGCGCATTGGCCTGGCTGGCCAGGGCCTGCAGGCCGGGCAGCTCGTCGCGGCCTTTGCTCAGGCGGCCGCCTATCAGCATCACCTGTTTAAGTTGCGGCAAGTAGGCGTGCCAGGCATCGGTCAGGCCCGCCAGGTGCTGACTGTCGGCAAGCGCGGTGTCGATCTGTGCCAGTTGCTGCAGGCTGCGCTGCTGATTGTCTTCCAACTGCTGCAGCTGCTGCTGGCCGTCAGCGACTTGCTGTTCAGCCTGTTGGTTGCTGCTGCGCTGGGTGGCCAGCTCCTGGTCCAGGCGGGCCAGGTTGTCCTGGGCGGCAAAGGCCTGGCGCAGGCGTGGGGTGTTTTCGCCATGCTGGGCCTGGCGATCGGCCAGCGCTTGGCGGGCAGCGTTCAGCGCCTGTTCCAGCTCGTGGGTACGCACCTGCAGTGCGTCTTGCTGCTGTTGCAGCTCGGCAATTTTCGCGGCCACTGGCGCCAGTTGTGCGCTGAGTGCCTGTTGGCGATGAAATTGGTGACGTTGTGGCGCCAGGCGCTCCAGGCGTACCAAGTCCAGGCGGGGTTCGGCCAGCAACTGCCAGCCCTGTTCAGCGGCCTGCAGTGCGGTGCCGGCTTCGACGTGCTGGGCTTGCAGCTGGCGTTGCTCATTCAGCCAGCTGCGTTGCTGCTCAAGTTGGCGCTCGCCGGTTTGGTCGGCCTTGAACTGTTGCTGCGCCTGCTCCAGGCGTTGGTCGAGCTCGGTACGGGCTTCGACGGCCATCGGCAACAAGTGGCTGGCGCGGTCATTCAGGGCTTTGTGCGCCTCGCCGGCTTCACGCGCCTTGCTGAAGGCGCGCTGGCCCAGGCGGGTGTAGATGGCGGTGTTGGTGAGCTTTTCCAGCAGTTCGCTGCGCTCTTTGTCGTCGGCCTTGAGGAACGCGCCGAACTCGCTCTGGGCCAGCATCACTGCACGGGTGAACTGCTCGAAGTTCAGGCCCAGACTGGCCTCGACCAGTGGTTTGAACTCGTTCTTGGCGCTGGCCAGTACTTGCTCGCTGTCGAGATCGTAGAGGCTCTGGCGGCTAAGTTGCAGTTTGCCGTTGGCTTTGTCGCGGGCGCGGTTGGCTTCCCAGCGGGCACGGTAGCGGCGGCCATCGATGCCGACGAAATCGACCTCGGCAAAACCGCTGCCGGTGCCACGGCGCAGCAGGTTGCGCGGGTCTGACGTGGGGATTTCGCCGTCGGCATCCGGCACCTTGGCCTCTCGGCCGATGTCATTGAGCCGTGGCACGGTGCCAAACAACGCCAGGCACAAGGCGTCGAGCAGGGTGCTCTTGCCGGCACCGGTCGGCCCGGTGATGGCGAACAGGCCCGCGCTGGCCAAGGGTTCTGCGGTGAAGTCAATTTCGACCGGGCCGGCCAGCGATGCCAGGTTCTTCAGGCGGATGGCGAGAATCTTCATGGCTGTTCCTCTTCCTGCTGCACGTCCTGCAACAGCAGGGCGAAGTCGGCCAGCGCCTGCTCGTCGGCGGGGTTGCCGTAGGCTTGCTCCCAGGCACGGCTGAACAGATCTTGCGGGGTCATCTGGGCCAGTTCGACAAAGGCCAAGTCGTCATCTTCGGCGTTGGTGCGGCCAGCGTATTCGGCGCTGATGCGGATCAGCCGTACCGCCTTACCCTCCAGCGCGGTTTCGATTTGCTGGCGCAGGTCGGGTTGCGGCTCGTCCAGAACAACCCGCACTTCCAGCCAGGGTTGGCGGTTGGGGTCTTCGAGCAGGTCGATCACCGGCAGGTCGGCCAGTTGCTGCAGCAGCTCGCCCAACGGTGCCGGGCCCACCCGTTGCAGGGCTACCGCGCGCGGTACCGGGCGCGGTTCGACGCTGACCAGGCCAGCGCCGTCCAGCTCCACTTCCAGCACCTGGTGTGGGTAGTTGATTTCGGCGAACGACAGCGGAATCGGCGAGCCGCTGTAGCGAATACGCTCTTCGCGGTTGACCTTCTGCGGTTTGTGCAGGTGGCCCAGGGCAACGTAGCTGATGGCCTTGTCGAACAGCTTGGCCGGCAGCGCCTCGGCATTGCCGATGATCAGGCTGCGCTCGGAGTCTTCCGACACGGATCCACCGGCCATGTGTGCATGGCTGATGGCGATCAGCGCCTGGTCTTTCTTGCGCTTTTTTTGCGCGGCGGCGATCAGTTGCTGGTGCACCTGGGTGATGCCTTGCAGGTAGTCGTCACCCAGGTGCGGGCCGGTCACTTCAGCCGGGCGCAGGAAAGGCAGGGCCAGGCACCAGGCAGCGACCTTGCCACGGCCGTTGGTCAGCGGAATCAGCAGCCGCTCGGCATCCAGCTGGCCTTCGTCCAGCCAGTGCACACGGCCCAGGGCATGGGTGCGCAGGCGCCGCATGAGCGCGGCGGGCAGTTCGATGCGCGAGCCCGAGTCGTGGTTGCCGGCGATCATCACGATGTCCAGCTTGGGCTGTTGCTCGTGGGCCTGGACGATGAAGTCGTAGAGGCGTTCCTGGGCTTTGACCGGCGGGTTGACCGTGTCGAAGATATCGCCGGCGATCAGCAGCGCATCGGGTTGACGCAGGTGCAGCTGGCCGAGCAGCCAGTCGAGGAAGCAGGCGTGTTCGAAGTCGCGTTCCTGGCCGTGCAGGCTTTGGCCCAGGTGCCAGTCGGAGGTATGAAACAGACGCATGGATGACCTGTTGGTGTCGAATCGGGCAAGCGGGGGAAGGGCGGTATGGTAACCCAAGCGTGGGGCCGCTGTGCGGCCCAATCGCGACACAAGGCCGCGGCTACAGGGATCGTGCAGGCAGCGCGTTACTTGGGATAAAGCGGCGGCAAGGTGCCGGTCTCACCCGCCGGCAACAACACCTGCTCGGCCGGCGGAATCGTCCCGATCGCCCGCCACAAATCCTCCCCCTGCCAATATTGGCCACTCTCGCTGTACAACGCCCCGTTCAACCCATCCAGCGCATCCGACAACGGCACGAAGCGCGCCGCCATCTCGGCCAGGGTTTCCGGCTGTTGCCGGGCCCAGGCATCCAGCGCCTGGCGCGTGGCCTGTGGGTCGTTGGCCTGGCACGCGCGCTTGAGGTCATCCAGCAGGGTACGCGGGCTTGGCCCGTTCTGCGCGGCACGCAGCACCGCAGGCCGCGAGCGGGCGCGCCACCACAGGGCAAAGCCCAGCACGGTGGTCAGGGCGAACAGCAGTGTGGCTAGCTGCCAAGGCCACAGCAGGGTACTGGCGTTGCTGTTTTCGCCCACCGGGGTGTCGGCGCTCAGCGCCGGGTTGTCCTGCACGTTCAAGGTGCGCGCTGGCAAACTGCTGTGTTCCAAGTGGTCTTCGCGTGTGTTCCACCAGGCCACTTCCAGCGCCGGTAAGGCCAACGTGCCGGCGTGGGTGGGCACCAGGGCTTCGCGCTCTTCGCGGTTGGCGGTCATGCCGCGTTCGTTGATTTCGTTGCGCAACAGCGGCTGGTCGGGGTAGCGGCGCAGGCCGATGATCTCCGTGGCCGGCAGCGGCGGCAGTTGGGTGCTGGACAAGCCTTCGGCACGCAAGGTGATGTTGCGCGTCAGTGAGTCGCCAATTTGCACCTTCTGGCTGCCGGGGTCGGGGTTCCAGTGCTCTTCCAGGGTCAGGTTGCGCGCTGGCAGCCACGGCACGCCGGCGGGCCAGGCGGCCGGAATAGGCCGAACAGTGAGGCGCAACGGCAGCGAGCTGACCTGTACCTGGCGGCCGGCGCGGGCGGTGCCGTTGGCCTGTGGCGCCTCGTCGTTGCTGGCGGCGGCCGTGGCGGTGAACGTCAGTGGCGGGATGTCGAGGCTGCCGCTTTGCTGGGCGTACACTGCATAGCGGGTTTCGATCACGCCGTGACGCACGCCGTTGATTTCCTTTTCATAGGTGCGCGATTCGCCCAGTGGCTCGACCTTGGCGTTCTCCAGTTGCAGCGGGGTCAGGCTGCTGTCGTCGTACAGGGCTACCGAGTGGTAGATGCGCAGGGTGAGCACGGCCTGTGCCTGGACATAGACGTCGTTGCTGTCGAGGGTGGCCTCGATGAACACCTGTGAGGCGCTGTCCGGGCGGCTGGCATCGGCTTGCAGCACTTGCAGTTCGATGGCCTGGCTGTGCGACTGGCCCAGTTGCAGCTCGGGAATGCGCAGGCTGCCGCTGCGCCGTGGCAGCAGGGTGATGATCCAGCGGGTACTGGCGCGGGTTTCGCCGTCGAGGGTATGCAAGCTGTTCAGCTGGCGCGTGCCGCGCACTTCGAAGTCACCTTCCAGGGCGCGTAGGTCGGGCTTGCCGAACTGGGTAACGTCCTGGCTTTCCAGGGTCAGTTCCAGGCTTTCGCCGGCCTCCAGGCGAGTGCGGTCGACGCTGGCTTGCAGCAGCGGTTCGGCCTGAGCCAGAACGGCCCATAGCAGGGTGAGGAGAAAGACGCCGAAGCGACTCATCGTGGGTTTTCCTGATGCAATTGCTGTTCATACCAGAACTTGCGCCGCAGCAGCTCCGCCGGGTTGTCGGGGATTTCCCGCAGCCATTGTTCCAGGGCCTGGCGCTGTTCGGTATCGAGGTTGGTGGACACCGGGCGCTGTGGCGGCTGGATGACGCTGTCGTCCCCCCCGGCCTGGTTGCCGGGTGCGGCTTGGTTGTTGCTGCTGCTTTCGCCAGCTTGTTCGGCGTTGGCTTCCTGGTCGTTGCCGGGTGTGCCTTGGGCCGGGCTGCCAGCCGAGCTGCTGTTGCCTTCGGTTTCGCTGCCAGGTGTGCCTTGGGCATCACTGCTGGGCGGTTGTTCCTCGGCCTTGGCTTCACGCTGCTGCAGCAGTTGTTGCACCAGTGCCTGGTTGTCCAGCGCGGCTTGCAGGTCGGGCTGACGCTCCAAGGCTTGCTCGTAGGCGTCCAGGGCGGCTTCCAGTTCGCCGCTGTGGGCCAGGGCATTGCCTCGATTGTAGTGGGCGGCTGCGGTGTCGCCTTGGGAAAATGCTTCGGCGGCTCCGGCATAGTCGCCGGCCTGGTACAAGGCCATGCCGCGCCATTGCGAGTCCTGGAAGTGGCGCGCAGCGCTGGCCGGGCGATTTTGCTCCAGCAGCCGCTGGCCTTGCTGGTCGGGGCGCAGCCACAGGTCGTTGAATTCGAAAGCCTGGCTGGGCTGCGGCAAGGCCAGCAGCAGAGGCAGGCAGAACAGCCAGCCGCGCCGGCCGGCACAGGCGGCTAGCAGCAGCAATGGGATCAGCAGCCAGTAACCCTGGTCGGCCCAGCTGTCCAGCTGCAGGGTCTGGCCGTCATTGCGCCCGACCCGTGGGTTGTCGAACAGGCCCAGTCCGCGCAGGTCGAGGTCGTCTATACGGGCATGCCTGTAGCGCCCGCCGGTGCCGCTGATAAAGCTTTTGAGGCTGGCGCTGTCCAGACGTGGCAGGAGGATGCCGCCCTGGTCGTCCTTGAGGTATTCGCCGTTGGCCTGGCGCACGGGGGCGCCTTCTCGACTGCCGATGCCCAGCATCAGCAGGCTTGGGCCTTGGCGGCCGAGGGCCTGGGCAATGCCCTGGCGCTCTGGCGCGCTGAGGGCCGAGGCGATCAGCAGCAGGCGGCCTTGTCCGAGCCCGCTCTGGGCCAGCAGCGCCAGGCCTTTTTGCACGGCCAGGTCGGCGCGTTGGCCGGGTTTGGGCATGATCGATGGGTCGATGGCCTCGAGCAAGTTGCGGGTGGTGGCCAGGTCGTCGGACAGCGGCACCAGGGTGTGCGCGGACCCGGCATACACCACCAGCGCCGTCTGGCTGTCGCGGCGGTGTTCAAGCAGGTCGAGGATTTTGCGCCGGGCCTGTTCCAGGCGGTTGGGCGGGCTGTCTTCGGCGAGCATCTGCGGGGTCAGTTCGAGCAGGATCACCAGTGGGTCGGCCGGCCGTTGGCGGCTTTCTTCCACGCGCTGCCAGCTGGGCCCGAGCAAGGCCAGGATCACCAGCGCCCAGGCCAGGCCCAGGGCTATCCACGGCAATTTGCTGGTGCTGCCGCTGCCACCGCCCAGCAATACGCCATGGAAGGCGGGCGGCAAAATCATCTGCCAGCGCCCGGCGCGTTTGCGCCGGTGCCACAGCTTGTACAGCAGCCAGCCGAGCAGGGGCACCGCCAGCAACCAGAGCGGACGCAGCCATTGCGGCCATAGGTCGATCATCGCCGCCTCCTCAAGCGCAGGCGCTTCAAACGCTGGCGCCATTCGGGGTGCGGCTGCAGGAAACGCGGCTTGCGCAGCAGGCGTTGCAGCAGGTTGTCGGGCCACTGCACGGCCACTACCAGTAGCACGCTGAGCAGCAGCGCCAGGGCCAATGGCCAGGCGTACAGGGCCTGAGCAGTGCGGGCTTGGGTCGGTTGCTGGGCCACCGGCTCCAGCTGGTCGAGGGTGTCGCCGATGGCGTCCAGCTCGGCGCCGTCATGGGCGCGGAAGTAGGCACCGTGGGTGATGTCGGCAATTTCCTTGAGGGCGGCCTCGTCCAGGTCCAGGCTCGGGTTGAGGCCGAGCAGGCCGGGGGTGCCACTGGCTTCGGGGTTGGCGCCGATACCGATGGTGTAGATGCGTACCCCTTCCTGGGCCGCCAGGCGGGCGGCGGTCAGTGGGTGGATCTGCCCGCCGTTGTTGGCACCGTCGGTGATCAGCACCAGCACTCGGCTTTGAGCCGGGCGTTGGCGCAGGCGTTTGACCGCCAGGCCAATGGCGTCGCCGATGGCGGTGTTCTTGCCGGCGATACCGATTTGCGCTTCGTCGAGGAAGGTGCGCACGGTGCGTCGGTCGAAGGTGAGCGGCGCCTGCAAGTACGCCTGGCTGCCGAACAGGATCAGCCCCACGCGGTCGCCTTCACGGTCTTGCAGAAAATCGCCCATCAGCGCTTTGACCAGGTCGAGGCGGCTGATGTCTTCGTTTTTCCACTGCATGTCGGGGAAGTCCATCGACCCGGACACGTCTACCGCTACCAGCAGGTCGCGGCCGCTGGCGGCCACTGGCACCGGTTCGCCCAGCCATTGCGGGCGAGCAGCAGCGCACAGCAGCAGCAGCCAGATGACGACGAACGGCGCCTGCTGGCGCCAGGTTGGCAGGTTAAGCCGCGCACGGCGCCCGGCCAGGCCTTCCAGTTCACTGAGGAAGCCTACCTTGAGTACCGGCTCGCCACTGTCGGCGGCCGGCAGCAGCAGGCGCGCCAGCCAAGGCAGCGGCAACAGGGCGAAGACCCACGGCCAGGCCAGTTCAAACATGCTTGCGGATCCAGGTTTCGACGGCTTGGCTGAGCCCGGCAATGGCCTTGTCGTCGAGTTTGCACTCGGGTTTGTAGGCGCCTTCGACCAGTACCATCCAGCGGGTCAGGCCGGCGGCCGGGCAACGGTTGTCGAGAAATGCCAGCCACTGGCGGCCGTTGAGCGTGTGGCTATTGGCGCCTGGGTAGTGGTTGCGGCACAGGCGCTTGAGCAGGGCGTTGATCTGTTGCAGCCAGGCGCCCGCCGGGGCGCCGTCGTACGGGCGTGGCAGGCGGGCCAGCTCGGCCAGGGCTTCCACGCGCACCGGGTCCAGAGGTTGCTCGGCGCGCACGATGCGGCGCTTGCCCGGGCGCCAGCGACGCAGCCGCCACAGGCCCCAGCCCAGCAGCGGTAACACGGCCAGTAGCAGCCACCAGCCCGGTGCCGGTGGCCACAGGCTGATCGGTGCCGGAGCGATCAGCGGGTGCAATTGATCGAGCGGGTTCATGACGCGCTCCGTGGGCGCTGGGCGTTCAGGTACTCGCGCAGTTGCTCGATCATTTCGCTTTGCGTGCTCAGTGGCATCAGTATCACCCGCAGCTTTTGCGCCAGCACCTCCCAGCGCTCGATGCGTGCTTCGGCCTGTTGGCGGTAGGCCTGGCGAAGGTTGGCGTCGAGGGTGTCCAGCTCCAGCTGGGCGCTGCGCTGGGCGAAGCGCAGCAGGCCGGCGGCGGGCAGGGCATGGTCGAGCGGGTCGGACACCGGCAACAACAGCAGGTCGCAATGCCGCGAGAGCATGGCCAGGTGCTGTTCCACCTGGGCGCTGAGCGAGCGTTCGTCGCAGATCACGATGGCCAGGCTGCCGGGGCGCAGCACTTCGCGGGCACGGCGCAGGGCCAGGCCGAGGCTGTCGGCCCCGGGCGTGGCCTCGGTGTGCAGCGACTGGTTGACCTTGGCCAGGCGATTGAGCAATTGCAGCAGGCTTTGTTTGCTGCGCCGGGGTTTGATTTCGTGGTGTTCGTTGTCGCCGAACACCAGGCCGCCGATGCGGTCGTTGTGGCCCAGCGCGGCCCAGCCGAACAGTGCGGCGGCCTGGGCCGCCAGCACCGATTTGAACATCAGCCCCGAACCGAAGAACAGCCGCTGGCTTTGTTCGACGAGGATGAAGATTGGCCGCTCGCGCTCTTCGTGGAACAGCTTGGTGTGCGGTTCCTGGGTACGTGCAGTGACCCGCCAGTCGATGTTGCGCACATCATCGCCGGCCTGGTACACGCGCACCTGGTCGAAGTCCACGCCGCGCCCACGCAGCTTGGAATGGTGCAGGCCCACCAGCGGGCTGCGCTGGCCGGGCTTGGAAAACAGCTGGATTTCGCGCACGCGGTGGCGCATGTCGATCAGCTCGGCAAGGCCGATGCGGATGCCAGGTTCGGTCAGCTGCGCAGTGGGCATGGGCTCAGGCAACGGCGACGACGTCGAGGATGCGCTGGACCACGCGGTCCTGGTCGATCCCTGCCGCCTCGGCCTCGAACGAGAGGATGATGCGGTGGCGCAGCACGTCGAACAGCACGGCCTGGATGTCTTCGGGGCTGACGAAGTCGCGCCCGGCCAGCCAGGCGTGGGCACGCGCGCAACGGTCCAGCGAAATGGAACCGCGCGGGCTGGCGCCGTAGGCGATCCAGTCGGCAAGTTCCGTGTCGAACTTGGCCGGGGTGCGGGTGGCCATGACCAACTGCACCAGGTATTCCTCCACCGCATCGGCCATGTACAGGCCAAGGATTTCCTTGCGCGCGGCAAAGATGGCCTGTTGGCTGACCCGGCGCTCGGGCTTGGTCTCGCCGCCCAGGGCTTCGCCACGGGCCTGCGCCAGGATGCGCCGTTCTACCGCTGCGTCGGGGAAGCCGATTTTTACGTGCATCAGGAAGCGGTCGAGCTGGGCTTCGGGCAGCGGGTAGGTGCCTTCCTGCTCGATCGGGTTCTGCGTGGCCATGACCAGGAACAGTGGCGACAGGTCGTAAGTGCTGCGGCCCACGCTGACCTGGCGCTCGGCCATGGCTTCGAGCAGCGCGGACTGCACCTTGGCCGGGGCACGGTTGATTTCGTCGGCCAGCACCAGGTTATGGAAGATCGGCCCTTGCTGGAACACGAAACTGCCGGTTTCCGGGCGGTAGATTTCTGTGCCGGTGATGTCGGCCGGAAGCAGGTCGGGGGTGAACTGGATGCGATGGAACTGTGCCTCGATGCCTTCGGCGAGTTCTTTGATGGCTTTGGTCTTGGCCAGGCCCGGGGCACCTTCGACCAGCATGTGGCCGTCGGCCAGCAGCACGATCAACAGCCGCTCGACCAGTTTCTCCTGGCCTAGGATCTGGGAAGAAAGAAAGGTGCGCAGCGCGATCAGCGCTTCACGGTGTTCCATCGGCGACGGTTCCTGGTAGAGGGCCTGAGGCGGCTGAAGGCAGCTGCCCTGGCAAGGGCTGATACTTTAATCCATCCGGGGGGCGGCGACTAATGGCGGCGGGTAAATTTATCTTCGCGCTGGGGTGTGCTGCTACAGAAATGTCTTACGTATGGCTGGCCATTGCCTGATGTTCCGCGCCGGTGTGCTGGCGCCTGCTTGTGCTTTTTGGGCAAGCAGAAGGCACGATGATGAAAATGAGCAGCGGCAGCACGCCAACCCCAACGCCGGTCACCCTGCGTTTTGGCGTGTTCTTCGATGGCACTGGTAACAACCAGCACAATGCCACGGCGATGGATGAGCAGGGCAGCAAGGGCTGCAGTTATGGCAATGCCTTGAGCAATGTGGCCCTTTTGCATGCGTTGTATCCGGCAGATGCAGCCAATGCCAATGGCCCGCAGGCGTTTTTGAAACAATATGTGGAGGGCGTGGGCACCCTGGCCGGTGAAGCCGACCATGTCTACGCCTCTGCCACCGGGCGTGGGCGTACGGGGGCCGAGGCGCGGGTTGCCGAGGCTTTGCAGGGCATGGCCGAGCAACTGCAGGTGTGGCAGCGGGCGCATCCGCAGGCACTGCTGGAGCGGGTCGAGTTCGATCTGTTCGGGTTCAGCCGCGGAGCGGCGGCGGTGCGGCACCTGGCCAACCTGCTGAACGATGGCGCGGGCGGGGTGTTGCCGGTGGTGTGTGAAACCTCGATCAACTTTATCGGCCTGTTCGACACCGTAGCGGCGATCATCGCGCCGTTGCAGGGTGACTTCGATCCCGCCAACGGCCGCCATGGCAACCTGCGCCTGGGGCTGGCTGCGGGTATAGCCCGACAGGTGGTGCAACTGGTGGCGGGGGACGAGCTGCGGCACAACTTCCCGCTGGTGTGCAGTGGTCACGACATCGTGCTGCCGGGCGTGCACTCGAATATAGGGAGTGGGTACCCGGAAACCACGTTGGAACAGGTACTGCTGTGCAAGCCGCAGTCACAGCGTGTGCCGGTGGGCATGCGTGCCGAGCAGAGCCGCGTGCATGCCACGGCAAGTGCCTTGCTGGCTTCGGCGTTTGCCAATATGGGCGAACCCAGGCCGCAAGTAACGACCTGGGAGGAGCCGATTGCCGGCGGCCGACCGGATGAGGCGCAAAAGCAGGTGTACGCAGCGGTGTACCGCGAGCGGCAGGTGGCGGGGCAGTTGTCCCGGGTGTACTTGAGCGTGATGCGGGCGTTGGCGGTACGGGCTGGCGTGCCGTTTGCGCCGTTGGGCGGGCAGGCTGAACATGGGGTGCCGGATGAATTGCTGGCGATTAGCCGCAAGTTGCATGCGTTTGCCCTTGGAGAAGTTACCCAGCTGGGGTTGAGTGAGCAAGAGCAGCAGCTGTTGCGCGAGAAGTACGTGCATGCGTCGGCGAACTGGAATGCACTGAAGGGCTTGCGCAACAGTGTGCTGGATGTGCTGTTCGTCAATCGGCCGGGGGCAGGCGGGCGAGTGGTGCATGCGAACCCGGCACACTGAGCCATCGAAATGACTGGGCAAGGCTGCTTCTACAGGGTGCGCGCCAGTCGTTCAGCGTTGCGGGCCCTGGCCAGGTACGCCTCCTGCGCCAGCGTCAGCAGCACCGTCAGCAGCATGAACATGACTGATGCGATGAAAACCCCGTTGGGCAGGTGCTGGTCGAGCATCCAGCCGAACGCCACCGGCCCGAGGGCGCCACCGATGTTGAACCCGGTCGACACCAGCCCGAAGGTTTTGCCCTCGGCACCTGGCGGCGCCGCCGCCTTGACCAGCATGTCCCGCGATGGGGCGATGACCCCGGTCAGCAGGCCAATGGCGCCCAATACAACCACCAGTGCCCAGTCCTGCAGCAGCCCCAGGGCCACCAGCGCGGTCAGTGCCGCTGCCAGTGCGAAGGCCAGCGCCGCCACCAGACCGTGGCGCCGGGTACGGTCGGCCAAGGCGCCACCGCACAGTACACCGGCAGCGCTGCACAGCAGGAAAGCGGTGAGTGCGGTGTTGGCCCAGGCCAGTGTCAGGCCTTGGCCCTGAATCAGGGCGGCTACGGAAAACTTCTCGATGGCACTGGTGCTCAGGTTGAGCAGGATGAACAACACCGTCAGCACGCCGATCATCGGTGTGAACACGCGCAGGCGGCCTGTTGTTGGCGCCGGGCCTGCGCCTTCTTTGTTGCAAGGCCTGGCAGCCTGGTACACGCCACTGCCCGGTATCGATATCAGCAGCAGCGCAGCTACCCCGAACACCGCGCCCACCGCCAGGGCTGCCGGTGTGCCGAACACGGTGGCGATGCCGAGGAAAAGTGCCGGCGTAACCGCCGAGCCGAGGAAGCCGGCGAAGGTATGAACAGAGAACGACCGCCCCAGGCGTGCCGGCTCGATGCCATTGGCCAGCAGTGCATAGTCTGCCGGGTGATACACGCCATTGGCCAGGCCGGCCATGGCCATTGCCACCAGCAATACCGCGTGACTGGGGCTGGCCGCCAGCAGCAGGAAGCTGAGGCTGCCCAGCAACAGCCCGGCCTTGAGCACTTTACGCGCTCCATAGTGGTCGACGGCATAACCCAGCGGGGCCTGTACCAGGGCCGAAACGATGTTGAACACCGCCAGGGCTACGCCGAGCTCGACGAAGCCCACCCCCAGCAGGCCAGGCAGCACGGGCAGTAGCGCCGGGATCAGCATGATGTGTACATGGCTGACGAAGTGCACGGCAGCAATTTGAGTGAGTAGCTTGGGGCCAGCTTGGGGCATGTCGATACCTGTCGAACGGCGTGCGCCTTTGGCGCACAGCAAGGAGGTGGAAGCCCGGTTAGCGGGAGGCGCCGCCGAAGCCGGGCAGGCGACCGTTCAGCGCAGCATGGGCCAGCAGGCCAATCACCAAGCCCCAAAAGGCCCCGCCAATGCCGAGCAGGCTGATATTCGCAGCCGCTGCCAGGAAGGTGATCAGTGCGGCCTCGCGTGAGCGGGCATCGGCCATTGCGCTGGCCAGGCTGGCGCCGATGGTGCCCAGTAGTGCAAGGCCTGCCAGGGTGGTGATGAAGGTGGCGGGCAGGGCCATGAACACACTCGCCAGGGTGACGCCGAACACCCCCACGAGGATGTAGCAGACACCGGCAGCGATCCCCGCCACCCAGCGCTTGCTCGGGTCTTCATGGGCTTCCTTGCCGGTGCAGATGGCCGCCGTGATAGCGGCGATGTTGAAGGCGTGTGAGCCGAAAGGGGCCATCAGCAACGAACCCAGGCCAGTGACCGCGACGATCGGGCTGGCGCTGGTCTTGAAGCCGTCAT
>NZ_BCBQ01000028.1:0-67564 GCF_001320885.1 Pseudomonas sp. NBRC 111140 | reverse complement strand
GCTGCGAAGGTTGATGTGCGCAGGCAGAAAGCAGGGCGAAGCTCAGGGGAACGAGCAGACGAGGGGCGGTCATGTTGGCTCCGGGGACTGACGATGCCCTGAGGATAACCGATGACCGATAGGTTTTGTGTTGTCAGTGCCGGCCTCATCGCGGGCTTGGCCGCGATGAGGCCGGCGCAGGTCAGAACAGGACTTTGGCCACGTCGGCGAAACGCTTGGCGAAATGCACTGTCAGGCCTTCACGCAGGTAGTCCGGCAGTTCTTCGAAGTCGCCGCGGTTAGGCTCCGGAAGAATCAGTTCGAAAATCTTCTGCCGCCGCGCCGCAATCACCTTCTCGCGCACACCGCCAATTGGCAGCACCTGGCCGGTAAGTGTCAGCTCGCCGGTCATGGCCACACCTTTTTTCGGAGACTGGTCGCGGGCTAGTGAAAGCAAAGCACTGGCCATGGTGATGCCTGCACTCGGGCCGTCCTTGGGCGTAGCACCTTCGGGGACGTGCAAATGGATGAACGCTTCGTTGAAGAAGCTTGGGTCACCCCCAAACTGCTTGAGGTTGGAACTGACGTAGCTGTAGGCAATTTCGGCAGATTCCTTCATCACGTCCCCCAGCTTGCCGGTCAGCTTGAAGCCCCGGTTGAGGGTGTGGATGCGGGTCGCTTCGATCGGCAGTGTGGCGCCGCCCATGCTGGTCCAGGCCAGGCCGGTGATCACGCCTTTGCCAGCCAGTACCTGTTCGCTGCGGAACACCGGTTTGCCCAGTGCTGCCTCCAGGTCCTTGGTGCCAATCTTCAGCTTGGTTTCGGGGGCTTCCAGCAGCTTGACCACGGCCTTGCGCACCAGCTTGCCCAATTGCTTCTCCAACTGGCGAACGCCGGCCTCGCGGGCATAGCCGTCGATCACCAGGCGCAGGGCGCTGTCATTGATGCTGAGGCTGGCCTTGGAAACGCCAGCCTTTTCCAGCTGTTTGGGCCACAGGTGGCGTTTGGCGATGGCCAGCTTTTCTTCGGTGATGTAGCCGGACAGGCGGATCACTTCCATGCGGTCGAGCAACGGCCCGGGGATCGAGTCGAGGGTGTTGGCGGTGCACACGAACAGCACCTTGGACAGGTCCAGGCGCAGGTCGAGATAGTGGTCGAGGAAGTCGACGTTCTGCTCCGGGTCGAGGGTTTCCAACAATGCCGAAGCCGGGTCGCCCTGGTAGCTCTGGCCCATCTTGTCGATCTCGTCGAGCATGATCACCGGGTTCATCACTTCGACGTCTTTCAGGGCCTGCACCAGCTTGCCGGGCTGGGCGCCGATGTAGGTGCGGCGATGGCCCTTGATTTCGGCTTCGTCACGCATGCCGCCAACGCTGAAACGGTAGAACGGCCGCCCGAGCGACTCGGCGATGGATTTGCCGATACTGGTCTTGCCCACACCGGGCGGGCCCACCAGCAGCACGATCGAGCCGCTGATTTCGCCTTTCCAGGCGCCCACGGCGAGGAACTCGAGGATGCGCTCCTTGATGTCGTCCAGGCCGGCGTGGTACTGGTCGAGCACTTTACGCGCATGCTTGAGGTCGAGCTTGTCCTTGCCGTACACGCCCCACGGCAGGGCGGTGGCCCACTCGAGGTAGTTGCGGGTGACGGCGTATTCGGGCGAGCCGGTTTCGAGGATGGCCAGTTTGCCCATCTCTTCGTCGATGCGCTTGCGCGCCTGGGCCGGCAGTGTCTTGCCCTCCAGGCGTTGCTCGAACTGTTCGAGGTCGGCGCTGCGGTCGTCCTTGGTCAGGCCCAGCTCCTGCTGGATGACCTTGAGCTGTTCCTTGAGGAAGAATTCGCGCTGGTGCTCGCCGATCTGCCGATTGACCTCGGCCGAGATCTCGTTCTGCAGGCGTGCGACTTCCACTTCCTTGCGCAACATCGGCAGGACCTTTTCCATGCGTTTGAGCATGGGCACGCAGTCGAGCACTTCTTGCAGCTGGCTGCCAGTGGCAGAGGTCAGTGCCGCGGCGAAGTCGGTGAGGGGTGAGGGGTCATTGGGGCTGAAGCGGTTGAGGTAGTTCTTGAGCTCTTCGCTGTAGAGCGGATTGAGCGGTAGCAATTCTTTGATCGCATTGATCAGTGCCATACCGTAGGCCTTGACCTCGTCGGTCGGCTCGGTGGGCTGGCGTGGGTATTCGACTTCGACCAGGTAGGGCGGGCGATGGTGCTTGAGCCAGGTGCGGATGCGTACCCGCGTCAGGCCCTGGGCGACGAACTGCAGCTTGCCGTTTTCGCGGCTGGCATGGTGCACCTTGACCAGCGTGCCGTACTGCGGCAGCGCCGAGGTGTCGAAGTGACGGTGGTCTTCTGGCGGGGTGTCCATGAAGAACAGCGCCAGGCAGTGGTCCGGTGACTTGGCGACCAGGTCGAGGGTTTCGGCCCAGGGTTCTTCGTTGACGATGACCGGCAGTACCTGGGCCGGGAAGAACGGGCGGTTGTGGATCGGGATCACATAGACCTTGTCCGGCAGTTGCTGGCCGGGCAGGGCGAGGGCGTGGCTGGTATCGGCCTGGGTGGTGTGTTCGACTTCGCTGTGTTCGTCGGGGTGTTCCGGGAAATCCTGCTGGTCGCTCATGGGGCACCTGCGTAAATGACTATGGTGCTTAGATGGGGCGGGGGGGGATGGGTTTCAATGGTAGACGAAGGCAGCGGGGGAGGGGTTTCATCTTGGCTGGCCTGTGCCGGCCTCTTCGCGGGCAAGCCCGCCCCCACAGGTAGAGCACGGTATCTGTAGGAGCGGGCTTGCCCGCGAATGCGGCAGTGCGTTCACTGCCGCAGCAAAGGTTTACTCAGCGAGTTTGTAAGCGATGATGTAATCGCCCATTTTGGTACCCAGCGAGCCATGGCCGCCGGCGGTCACCAGCACATACTGCTTGCCATCCTTGCCGGTGTAGCTCATCGGAGTGGCCTGGCCACCCGCTGGCAGGCGGGCACTCCACAGTTCCTTGCCGTTGTTCACGTCATAGGCACGCAGGTACTGGTCGAGGGTGCCGCTGAGGAAGCCGACGCCACCGGCAGTGACGATCGAACCGCCCATGCTCGGCACGCCAACCGGCAGGCCGATCGGTACCGGGGTGCTGTCGCGGGTGGTGCCGTTCTTGTGCTTCCACACCACCTTGTTGGTGAACAGGTCGATGGCGGCGACATAGCCCCAGGCCGGGGCTTGGCACGGTACGCCCAGCGGCGACATGAACGGGTGCATGGTCACCGCGTACGGCGCGCCGGTATTGGGCTGCACGCCGCTGGTCTCGCTTTCGCGCTTGCTGCCTTCGGCTACCTGCTCGCGGGGGACCATCTTCGACACGAATGCCATGTAGTTGGGCGAGGTGAACAGCAGCTGGCGCACCGGGTCGACCGACACGCTGCCCCAGTTGAATACACCCACGTTGCCCGGATAAATCAGCGAACCCTGTTCGGATGGCGGGGTGTACTGGCCTTCGTAGCGCAGTTCGCGGAACTGGATGCGGCACAGCATCTGGTCGAACGGCGTAGCGCCCCACATGGCCTGTTCGGTCAGCTCTGGGCCGAGCAGGTTGAGGTCGGAGCGGGCTTGAGTCGGCGAGGTGTGGTCGCCTTTCACCGCACCCTGTGGGGTAGGAATTTCGCGGATCGGCACGATCGGCGTACCGTCGCGGCGGTCGAGCACGTACAGGCTGCCTTGCTTGGTCGGTACGATGATCGCCGGTTTCACGCCATCGTCGGTCTTCAGGTGCACCAGGGTCGGCTGGCTGCCGACGTCCATGTCCCACAGGTCGTGATGGGTGAACTGGTAGTTCCAGCGCGCCTTGCCGGTGGCCAGGTCAAGGGCGACTACGCCGGCGCTGTACTTCTCGGCACCTGGAGTGCGGTTGGCGCCCCACTGGTCCGGGGTCTGGTTGCCCAGCGGCAGGTAGATCATGCCAAGGTCTTCGTCGACGCTGGCGATTGACCACATGTTGGCCGAGTTGCGGCTGTACATTTTGCCGGCAGCCAATGGCTTGGTGTCGTCCGGGTTGTTGCTGTCCCAGTTCCACACCAGGTGGCCATCGTGCACGTCGTAGGCGCGGATCACCCCGGACGGCTCGTTGGTCGACTCGTTGTCGGTGACGTGGCCACCGATGATTACCAGGTCACGGGTGACCGCGGCAGGCGAGGTGGAGTAATAGCCGCCGGCAGTGAACGGCCCGATGCCGGTGGTGAGATCGATCACACCCTGGTTGGCGAAGCCTTCGCAGACCTTGCCGTTGTCGGCGTTGATGGCGATCAGGCGGGCATCTGCGGTAGGCAGGTACAGGCGGCGCGGGCAGGCCTGGGCCACGGCTTGGCCGGCCTCGGTAATTTTCGGCGCTGGGCTGCCGTCGCGACTGACGTAGCGGTTTTCGTCATAGTACGAAACACCACGGCAGGTCATGTGGGCAAAGCCCTTGAACGTGCCGGTCGGGCTCTTGACCTGTGGGTCGTAGCGCCAGATTTCCGCGCCGGTGTCCGGGTCCAGGGCCAGCAGACGGCTGTGCGCGGTGCAGGCGTAGAGCATGCCGTTGACCTTCAGCGGGGTGTTCTGGTTGGTCAGCTCCACCGGGTCGTTTTCGGTCGGCAGGTCGCCGGTGCGAATACGCCAGGCTTCTTCCAGGCGGTAGGCGTTCTGCGGGGTGATCTGGCGCAGTGGCGAGTAGCGGTCGCCATGTTCGGTGCGGCCATAGGCCTGCCATTCGCCGTCGGGCATCGCCGGGGCGGCGCTGGCCATTTCGCTGCTTTCGCGGCCCAGTTCGCCGAACACTTCACCGGGGTGGGTGAACTGGCTGCCCAGCGCGCAAGCGCCCGAAGCGACCACTGCCACGCTGAGCAGTGCTGTATTGGCTTTGCTGGCTGGGCCGATCAGCGGGCGACGTGCCCACGGCAGCAGCAGCACCACGCCGATGGCGAACCAGATAGCCAGGCGCGGTACCAGTTGCCACCAGTCCAGGCCTACCTCGAGCAGGGCCCACACGGTGCTGCCCAACAGCACCAGGCCATACAGGCCCAGGGCGATGCGGCGCTGGGCCAGCAGCAGGATGCCCGAGAGGGCAAAACCGATACCGGCGATCAGGTAGTACAGCGATCCGCCCAGCTGGCTCAGCTTGATACCGCCAGCCAGCAGGGCCAGGCCCATCAGCAACAGCAGCGCGCCAATCAGGCGCGGTAGCCAGCGGCTTCCTTGGTTGGCACCTTCAGTGCTCATCGTAGGTTCTCCGTCAGGTCAAGAAAGGGTTAGAAACTGCTTTGGATCTTCAGGCCGCCGATCAGGGCGCCATCGACCTGCGACACCCCGCCCGGGTGGCGGATGTACTGCAGGTTGGGGCGTACCGTGAGCCAGTCGGCCAAATGGATGCCGTAATACAGCTCGGCGCTGTATTCGGTGTCCTGCACGGGCAGGAAGCCGGGGTTGTCGTAGTCGTCGAGGCCGGCAGCCTGGTTGGCCAGGCGGGCGTTCTTGCGGTAGGCAGGGTTGACGTGCACACGGGCCAGGGCGAAACCGATGTCGTCCTTGGCGCGGGCGTCGAAGGGCCCTTTGTATACCAGCCCTGTCTGTACATAGTTGTCGATGGCATTGGTCTTCTTGTCGTGCACCGTGGCGTTGGCGAACAGGCTCAGCCCACGCGACTGGTCGGACGCCAGCGAGGTCACCTGCTGCTGGGCGCCGAGCCACAAGCCGTGCTTGCTCGAGCTGCTGCGGTAGGCGGCGCCGCTGAGGGCTGCCGGCTGACCGTTGCTGTCCTTGAGAACATCTTGTGCCTTGGCATTACTGTAGTAGTAGCCGGCGCGATATTCCCCTTTCAGGCCTTGGATACGCGGGCTCCATACCAGTTCGACCGGCATTACCGCGCCCTGGGTGCCGCTGCCGCTGAGCTTGAAGCCATTGCCCGATTCGAGGTTGGAGGGGTTTTGCTCGAATACGCCGACCTGGGCGTACAGCTCAGGGGTGAGGTTGTAGCGCACGCGCAAGGCCCACTGGCTGACTGGCCAGTTGTACCAGATGCCACCCACCCAGTTGCCCACCTGCGAGC
This sequence comes from Pseudomonas sp. NBRC 111140, assembly GCF_001320885.1. Taxonomy (NCBI): domain Bacteria; kingdom Pseudomonadati; phylum Pseudomonadota; class Gammaproteobacteria; order Pseudomonadales; family Pseudomonadaceae; genus Pseudomonas; species Pseudomonas sp. NBRC 111140. The sequence continues at coordinate 61,517 of NZ_BCBQ01000028.1, read as the reverse complement.
CGCAGAAGGCCAGGTTCTGGAAGTCGCAAGGGAAGCTGTTGAAGTCCTCGCCTTCACCGAAGCGGCCGAATTTCACATCCAGCGCGCCATCGAAGTACTTCTGCTTGATCCACATCTGCGTCAGCCGCCAGGTTTCACCGCGGCCCCAGACTTCCTGGGCCGAGGTGAAACCGCCAACGCGCGGGTCGTTGATGCGGTCGTTGCTGATGTTGTCGCCGTGGCGTTCGGTGACGGTCAGCTGGAATTCGGTGGCGTGCCAGCCGAGGATCTTTTCCAGGTCCAGGTGGCTGCCAAAGGTGAACTGGTCGCTGTAGCGCGCGGTACGGTCGTGGTCGTAACCGCCGTGCAGGTTGCTGCCCATCTCGCCGGTATAGCCGAGGGTAAAGTCGTAGCCCTGTTCCAGTAATTGGCTACGGGTGCCGCCCCAGTCTCCGAGCATCCACGGGGAGTCGCTGGCGAACATTTCGCTGGCGCTGGCGGGTGTCGCCAAGGCGCCAAGGGCAAGGCCGATGTAACAGGTTTTGGGCAGTTGAAACATGAGATAGCGCTATCTTTTGATTATTGAAAAAACGGCAAGCGCATCGAAGGGCCAGGCCTTCAATGGATATGGCGACAAGATGGTTTCAGTGAAGCGATTCAGCTTCAGGCGGGGAGGATATAGCGGAAGTTGTAAGAAAAAAAGACAATTTGTCGCAGTTGATTGTTGCCCATTGGGTAACAGTCTTGAAAAAAGGGCTGCAGCGCAGCCCCATGATTTCAGAAGGTGGTACGCAACCCGACCTCCACACTGCGCCCCGACGCCGGCGCGATATCGCGCAGGATCGAGCTGGCGTAGCGCACGGTCTGGTCGGTCAGGTTTTCACCGCGTACAAATGCCAGCCACTGGCTCTGGCCAACTTCGAAGCGGTAGCCAACGCTGGCCCCCAGTGTGGTGTAGCCCTCGGTGCTGGTTTCGTTGGCCGGCTTGCGATGTTGTGATGCTGCATGTTGCACATCTACCCGCGCTTGCCAGCGGTCGAGCTCCCAGACCAGGCCGCTGTTCAGGCGCAGTGGGGCGATACGGGGCAGCGGCTCGCCACTGTCGAGGTTCTTGGCCCGGGTGTAGTCACCGGACAACTCCAGGGCGAAGCTGCCGTAACGGTTCTCGACCAGTTGCCAGCGGTCCTGGGCCTCGATGCCGTAGAAGCGTGCCCGCACGCCTTGGTACTGGTATTCCGGGAAGCCCTCATGGCCATGATCGTGGTCGTGGTCATCCTCGTCGTGGTCGTGGTCATGCCCGCCCTCGCGGGTGTTGCCGGTGCCGATCAGGCCGATGTAGTTGCGAAAGTGGCTATAGAACACCCCGACACTGCCTTTATGGGTGCCATTGTCGAAGCGCAGGGCCAGGTCAGCGGAAATGGCCTTTTCCTTGTTCAAGCTGGCATCGCCGACTTCAAAGGCGCCGGTGGCCACGTGCGCACCATTGGCGTACAGCTCGTAGAAGGTCGGCGCGCGCTCGGTGTAGCCGAGGTTGGCGGCCAGCGACCAGATCGGGTCGAGCTGGTACACCGCCCCCGAAGACAGGCTGAACGCGTTGAAGCTGCTGGCACTGTCGGCGTCGACGAAGTTTTCGTTACCTTTGGCGTCCGGGTCGACCCGGGTGTGCTCCATGCGTGCGCCCAGGCTCAGGTTCAGGCGTTCCGTGGCCTGCCACTGCTCGAGCATGAACAGCGCCAGGCTGTCGGTATTGGTGTGCGGGACGAAGGCCTCCTCACCCAGGGCGGAGAACTCGTTGCGGCTGACCTGAGCACCCACCACACCCTCCACCGGCCCGAGTGGTTGGTGGCGGGCTTCGATGCGCGCTTCGTAGCCTTTGTTCTTGAAGGTGGTGTGGACTTCGCCTTCTTCGATTTCGCTGTGTTCGTAGTCGGTGTAGCCGGCATCGACCTTGACCGAGCTGAACGGGCCGTCAAGGTCGCGCAGCTCGGAGGCGAAGGCGTAGTGGTCCTGCTGCATGTCCAGGCGCACACCGGGTTCGGCCACCGAGCCGTAGTTGCTGTCGTAACGGCTGTACGACAGGCCGGCGTAACCGTGGTCCCAGTGATAGGCACCGCCTACCGCGCCACCGTCCTGGCGGCCGTCGCTGTTTTCCAGGCGGTGCTTGCTGCCCGGCTCATCGGCATTGCGCACCTTGGCACTGCGGGCGTAGCCGGGAATACGCAGGTCATTGAACTGGCGGCTGTTGGCGTCCAGGTGCAGGGCGAAGGCACCGTTGCCGGCCTCCAGCTTGCCGGCGCTGCTGCGGGTAGTATCGGCGCCGCCATAGCGCAGCTCACCGGCACCGTGGATGCCTTCGATCGGCGAATCCGGGATGCGGTTGTCGAACGTGTTGACTACCCCGCCAATGGCGTTGCCGCCGTAGAGTAAGGCGGCGGGGCCGCGGACGATCTCGACGCGGTCAACGGTGACCGGGTCCAGCGGTACAGCGTGGTCATAGGACAGCGATGAGGCATCTAGGGCACCGACGCCATTGCGCAGGATGCGAATGCGGTCGCCGTCCAGGCCGCGGATCACCGGGCGGCTGGCGCCAGGGCCGAACCAGGTAGAGGCGACACCGGGCTGCTTGTTCAGGGTTTCACCGAGGCTACCGTGCTGTTGTTGCAGCAGGTTTTCGCCTTCGAGCACGGTGCTGGGGGCGGCCAGCTGGCGGTTGCCCAACGGGTTGGCGGTGATGACCTGGGGTTCGAGTTCCACGGCCTGGCTGGGCGGCGCAGCCAGCCAGAGCGCGACGGCAAGGGGGGAGAGGCGAAGCGGTGAGTACAGCATGGGGATGGGGCGTTCCTTGGCAGATGCTTTATTAGTGTTACAACATAACATAACTATTTCAGCACAGTGGTTTTGCCCCTGGCCAGCATTTTTTCTGTCGACTCGACGGATCCCACCCACCACTACACTCGTGTAAGGTGCGCATCTTTCCTACGGAGCACAGCATGAGCACGGCCCAACATAACGCGCTGCACGGCAAGACCCTCGAACAGATCCTCACCGAGCTGGTGGCGCACTACCAATGGCAGGGCCTGGCCGAGCGCATTGATGTGCGCTGCTTCAAGAGCAACCCGACCATCAAGTCGAGCCTGACCTTTCTGCGCAAGACACCGTGGGCGCGGGAAAAGGTCGAGCAGCTGTATGTGAAGCTGCAGCGTCAGGCCTGACATGCTGCGTCGTCCTTGGCTGGCCGGCATGGCGGTGCTGGGCTGGTTCGGTCTGGCCGTGCAGGTGTACCTGGTACTGTTGGCGCGCTGGCAAGAACAGGCCAGCCTGATTGGCGGCCTGATCAATGTGTTCGGCTACTTCACCGTGCTGACCAACACGTTGGTGGCAACGGTGCTCAGCTATGCGGCGTTCGGCCACGAAGGCCGTGGCAAGCGGTTTTTCCTGTCACCCTCGGTGAGCTCCGCAGTGGCCGCCAGCATCGTGCTGGTGGCGCTGGCCTACAGCGTGTTGCTGCGCCACTTGTGGCAACCGCAGGGCTGGCAATGGCTGGCGGACGAGTTGCTGCACGACGTGATGCCGGTGCTGTATGCCTTGTACTGGTGGCGCGAGGTGCCCAAGGGCAGGCTGCGGCTAGGGCACCTGGCACTGTGGGCGGTGTACCCGACGGTTTATTTCGGCTATGCGTTGTGGCGTGGAAGCGAGATTGGCGTGTATGCCTACCCGTTCATCGATGTGGCGAGCCTTGGGTATGGGCAGGTGATGCTCAATGCCCTGGGGGTGCTGGTGGGGTTCTGGGGAATCGGGCTGGTATTGCTGGGGGTGGATCGGTGGCGTGGGTTGCGCAAATTTGCTTAGCCTGTGCTGGCCTTTTCGCGGGTGAACCCGCGAAGAGGCCGTAGCAGGCGATAACCATTACTCGTCGTCCGCAGTCCCGTCGGCACGCCAGTAGGCCGCAGCTTTCAGCGCATCTTCCGGCACCCCTTTCTCCAGCAGCAGCACCTTGGCCTGGCGGGTCAGGGCCTTTTCCAACGCCACCCAGCCATACAACCGGCCTTGCGGCAAGGTCAGGTTCCGCACCAGGGCCAGCAAGTCTTCCTGCTGGCGGCGCACCCAGATGACTTCGACCTGTGCCTTGCTCGGCAACGGCTGGCGCTCCTGCTCGTCTTCGATCTGGATCACCGCCAGCACCTGGCGGCCCGCCGGCAATTCCTCCAGGCGGCGACCAATCGCCGGGATGGCGGTTTCATCACCGATCAACAGGTAGCTGTCGAAAATATCCGGCACCACCAGTGACGCCCGTGGCCCGGCGATGCTCAGGGTTTGCCCAGGCGCCGCCTGTGCCGCCCAGGTAGAGGCAGGGCCGTCGCCGTGCAGCACGAAGTCGATGTCCAGCTCGTTGGTCACCAGGTCGATGCGCCGTGGCGTGTATTCGCGCATGGTTGGTCGCGCGCCACCGTCCCGACCCAGATTACGGGCGTCGATGGCCTGTTGTTGCTCCGGCGTTTCGGCAAACAACAACTTGATATGGTCGTCGCTGCCCACGCTGGTGAAGCCTTGCAGTTCGGCACCACCCAGGGTGATGCGGCGCATGCGTGGGGTCAGCTCGGTGACCCGCAATACTTGCAGGCGACGCTGGCGGATCTCGTGGTTGACGCGGTGAATGGTGTCACTCATGGGCAGTCTCCCTGACAGGTTCGGCCGGCCCGGAGGCGATGGCCTTGGCGGTATGGTTGAGCAAGTCGCGGACCCGTTCGATTTCTTCCGGTGTCCAGCGACCGCTGTGCATATGCAGTGCGTGGCGCAGGTTGCCGACCGCTTCATGGATCTCTGGCGGGCGGTCGTGACCGCGCAGGGCGCGTTTGCTGACTTCGATGCGCATGCGCACGCCATCCAAGGCGACAGCCTGTTCGACCAGGGCGCTGCGGCCGGCATCGGTGATGGCGTAGAGGCGCTTGCTACCTTGCACTTGGCCGCTGATCAGCTCGGCTTCTTCAAGAAAGTTCAGCGTTGGGTAAATAACCCCTGGGCTTGGGCTGTAGCTGCCGTCGAACAGGTTTTCGATCTGGCGGATCAAGTCGTAACCGTGGCCGGGCTGTTCGGCCAGCAGGTCCAGCATCAGCAGCTTGAGGTCACCGGGGGCGAAAACGCGTGGGCCGCGCTCACCACGGCCAGGGCGCCGCTCGAAGGGGTCATGGGGGGTGTGTTCGCGCATAAGGATGGGGCTCCGTCGTTTGCGATATATCGTAAGATATTACTCAAGATATATCTAAAGACAAGCCCCTGAATGCAGATGATTATCATCTAGTTCGTCGATATGTTCCCTGTCGGCGGTTGCGTGTGCATGGCAACCTGCGGTGGCTTGCATTCGTTCGGATTGCCCGGCTGCAGGTACGGCATCAGTATCGGTGCCATGCCCTTGAGCACCTGCACCGGCAGTGCCGAGGTAAATTTGAAGGCCTCCGCCGAGCGCCCAGGTACGAAGGCGGTCAATGTGCCGAAGTGGTTGTCGCCCAGGAAGAACACGAAAGTGGCAGTACGGTTCAACGAGCGCGAGCCGATCAGCCGACCGCCGGCACCAAAGCTCTCGATGCGGTTGTCGCCAGTACCGGTCTTGCCGCCCATCACCAGTGGCGTGCCGTCCTGCAGCTTGAAACTGCCGGAAATACGCCGCGCGGTACCTGCATCGACCACCTGCGACATGGCGCCTTTGAGCGCACGCGCCACTTCAACCGGCAGAATCCGCACGCCCCGGTCCGGGTCGGTGACCAGCTTGGTCTCGTAAGGTGTGTTGGCCGCGAAGTGCAGGGTGTCTATGCGCAGGGTTGGCAGGCGAATGCCGTCGTTCTGGATGATCCCGACCAGTTCGGAGAGCGCGGCGGGGCGGTCGCCCGAACTGCCGATGGCGGTGGCCAGCGAGGGCACCAGGTGGTCGAATGGATAGCCCACGCGCTTCCAGCGCTGGTGAATATCGAGGAAGGCTTCAATCTCGACCATGGTGCGGATACGGCTGTCACGGGCGCCCTGGTAGCGGCTCTTGAACAGCCAGCCATACACCTCCTGGCGTTCGAAACGGCTGGCGTTGATCATTTCGGTCAAGGTCGAGCTTGGGCTCTTCAGCAGGTAGCCGAGCAGCCACAAGTCCAGCGGGTGGACCTTGGCGATGTAACCCTGGTCGGGCAAGTCATACTTGCCTGGGCCGTAAGCCTCGTACATCTCTGACAGGCGGCCGTCGGTCAGCTTGCCCAGCACGATCTTGTCACCCTTCAGGTGGGCGCGCACGAAGGCGTTGAACGTTTCCTGGCCGGCCTCGGGGAACAGGTAGCGGTGCACCGCCGCCAACCGCTGCGGGGTCACGCGCATGCTGTCGAGGAAGGTGTCCAGGCGCTGCTGCGAGGTTTTGCGCTGGTACTTCTTCCAGAAACGCATCAGGTAGTTGGTGCCTTCCTTGTCGGCGAAGCGAGCCAGGTATTCTTGGCGGCGTGGGTCTGCGTCGTCCTTGAGCAGCGGCACACGGTTGTACGGCTGCTGGTAGGTCACGTAACGCACCAGGTCGCGCATCAGGCGGATGAACGGCAGGTTGATCGATTCGCGCAGCGCATCCTTGAGTGTCGGGTTGCGGTTGTTGTCTTCCTTGCGGAAGTTGTTGAACACGTGCATGCCGCCGCCTGTGAAGAAAGCTTCACCGGTGTTGGCGGAGTATTTGCGCTCAAGCGCGGCGTCGAGCATGGCATCCAGGCTTTGGTTCTTGCTGTTCTGCGCCAGCCATTCCAGCGACCATTGAGTGATGCGGTCGAGTTCGGCCACGTCGACCTTCTTCAACTCGGCGGCAGGTTTGCCGGCGTATTTGTCGTGCAGCTCGGCGATGATTTCCAGGTAGGTGGTCAGTACCCGCAACTTGGCGGTGGAGCCCAGTTCCAACTTGCTGCCTTCGTTGATGTCGAAGGGCTGGTTGGTGCTGTCGGTCTGCACCCGCACCCGGGAGCCATCGGCGGTGCGCTCGAACAAGGTGAAGCTGTAGCTCACCTGGTCGGTGGTCTTGGCGGTGAGCAGGCGCTCGCCGATCAGGCCCATCTGCGCGGCAAACGCTGGGTCGGCAAGGTTTTTCAGGTACTGGCTGACCTGCAACTGCAGGTCAGCCTGCAAGGTACTGGTGGCCGACACGTCGAGGCGGTCGAGGTCGTACAGCGGGCGGTTGAGCATGGCTGCCAGGCGGTTGCGCGCCAGGCTGATGCCCTTGTTGGTAACGATCGGCACGATGGTCGGTTGCGCTACCCAGTCGCGGTACACCGCCTTGCTGGCCAGTGCGGCATCGGCCAGTGGTTGCTCGATGATTTTGTTGGCGGCGAGCACGCGAATGTGCGCGTCGGTCAGCTCTGCCAGCTCGACCCGGCCTTTGGACAAGTAATGCGAGGGACGGCGCTGGGCAATCATCAGCGACAGCACCTGGCGCAGGGCCAACCCGCGCGCGGCCATGCTTTCGGGGTCGGTGGCGGTGGCGTTCAGGGCCTGGTTGACCTGGTCGAAGTCGGCGCCGTACCACACCCGCAGGCCTTCGGCCATGCCATGTACTTCACCATGCCCAGGCACCGCCGACAGCGGCACGCTGTTGAGGTAGTCGCGCACGATGCGTTGACGTGCCTCGGTGGTGTCAGGGCCGCCCTGGTAGGCACGCACGCTGGCAGAAACCATCTGGCGGATCTTTTCCGCGCCCGACACCGTCAGGCCATCGGGTGAGTGGCGATACTTCTCCAGCTGTGTGGCCAGGGTGCTGCCACCGGCAGACTGGCCGGGCAGGGCCAGGTACTTGGCCACCTGGCTGTAGGCGGCCTTGGCGAAGCGTGGCCAGTCCACGGCCGGGTTGTTACGTGGGTCTTGGGTGTCCAGCAGGTCGCGGTTTTCGATGAACAGCAGGCTGTTCACCATCACCGGCGGGATCGCTGTAAAATCCGGGTACAGGTGCTGTGGGTAGTTGTACTGGTACAGCGTGTCGCCGCGGCAGTCGGTGATCGACAGGCCGGCCTGGATCTTCTCGATATAGGGGGCGAACAGCCCATGATCGACGTAGTTCATCAATGCCGGTGAGAACTTCACCTGTTCGCTGATCAGGTAGTCGCGCTTGAGCAGGCGCGGCAGGAATTCGCCCAGGGCGCTATAGCCAAGGCGTTTGTCGAACGGCCCATCACCTGGGTAGATGATGGCATCGCTGGGGCCGGGCTGCAGCGAGTAGGTCAGCGTACCGGCCAGTTTGCTGAACTCGCGCGATTGCAGTTCGGAGGTACGGAATTCGTCATACGCGGCCACACCGATGGCTACCAGTGCCACCAGCAGGATAAGGATGATCAGCCGCCACCATAGCCGACGCTGACGGGGGGACTTGGGTTGTGGCGTCTCGGCCGGAGGTATCTCGGGTGCTTCCGTTCTGCTTGGTTCCGATTGCCACAGTGCGCCCATAGTCTTCTATCCGGCCAGGTGTTTTCGTCTTGCTTGTCTGAAGCTTAGACGTTGAGCGGGTGAGGTGAAAAATTTGTAGGAGGTGGAGAAAAGCGGCGTAGGGCTATACGGCTTTGGTGTGGGTTTCTACGTACGGCGATGTTGCTATGGTGCCGCGGAGGTTTTGCGGCCGCTGGACGCCTGATCGCAGGCAAGCCAGTGCACCCAGGCTCGAGAGAACTTGCTGATTATTCCTGTATATACAGCGAAAATCCCTACAAGGGTCTTCCTATACTGCTCGCCCCCTTCGCCTTGCCGGGCGCTCTACTCCGGCACACGGGCCGGCCCACGAGGCCAGCCTGGCAAGCCAACATCACGCCTATCGGCATGGTCGGTGCTGCACGAAGGTCAAATCCAATAACAAAATGAGGTTGTATTGCTATGCCAGTCGGCAACCACTCTGCCCACGGCCAGGCCACTGAAGGCGGCCCGCTCAAGCGCGAACTGGGCGAACGGCACATCCGCCTGATGGCGCTGGGCGCCTGTATCGGTGTCGGTCTTTTCCTCGGTTCGGCCAAGGCTATCGAAATGGCCGGCCCAGCCATCATGTTCTCCTACATCATCGGCGGCCTGGCCATCCTGGTGATCATGCGCGCCCTGGGTGAAATGGCCGTGCACAACCCTGTCGCCGGCTCCTTCAGCCGTTATGCACAGGACTACCTCGGCCCGTTGGCGGGCTTCCTCACCGGTTGGAACTACTGGTTCCTGTGGTTGGTGACCTGCGTTGCCGAAATCACCGCGGTGGCCATCTACATGGGCATCTGGTTCCCCGACGTACCACGCTGGATCTGGGCCCTGGCGGCGCTAGGCAGCATGGGCGCGGTCAACCTGGTGGCGGTGAAGGCCTTCGGTGAATTCGAGTTCTGGTTCGCCCTGATCAAGATCGTCACCATCATTGCCATGGTCATCGGCGGCATTGGCGTCATCGCCTTCGGTTTCGGCAACGACGGTGTGGCCGTCGGTATCTCCAATCTGTGGAGCAATGGCGGCTTCATGCCCAATGGCGTGACTGGCGTGCTGATGTCGTTGCAGATGGTGATGTTCGCCTACCTGGGCGTGGAAATGATCGGCTTGACCGCTGGTGAAGCACGCAACCCGCAAAAGACCATTCCGCAGGCCATCGGCTCGGTGTTCTGGCGCATCCTGCTGTTCTACGTCGGTGCGTTGTTCGTGATCCTGTCGATCTACCCATGGAACGAAATCGGCAGCCAAGGCAGCCCGTTCGTCATGACCTTCGAGCGCCTCGGGATCAAGACCGCTGCCGGCATCATCAACTTCGTGGTCATCACTGCGGCGCTGTCGTCGTGCAACGGCGGTATCTTCAGTACCGGGCGCATGCTCTACAGCCTGGCGCAGAATGGCCAGGCCCCGGCGGCCTTCGCCCGTACGTCGAAGAATGGCGTGCCACGTAATGCCCTGCTGCTGTCGATCGGCGCGTTGCTGCTGGGCGTGCTGGCCAACTACCTGGTGCCGGAAAAGGTCTTCGTCTGGGTGACTTCGATCGCCACCTTCGGTGCGATCTGGACCTGGGTGATGATCCTGCTGGCACAGCTGAAGTTCCGTGCTGGCCTGACTACCGCCGAACGCAAGGCGCTGAAGTACCGCATGTGGCTGTGGCCGCTGAGCTCGTACCTGGCACTGGCCTTCCTGGTGCTGGTGGTCGGCTTGATGGCCTACTTCGAGGATACCCGTGTGGCCCTGTACATCGGCCCGGCGTTCCTGGTGCTGCTGACGGTGTTGTATTACGCGTTCCGTCTGGCACCCAAAGAAGTACAAGGTGTAGCGAGTACCGCTTCCTGATTTGAAGTAGCTGGGGCCGCAAAGCGGCCCCATGGCCCTATCAGGCCGCCACTTCGCTGTGTGGCTCAAAGCTGTCCGCCCGCGCCAGTTGCCACATCCGCGAATAGAACTGCCCATTCACCTCGCCGGTCAGCAACTCACCTGGTTTCAAGAACACATGCATCTGCGAGAACAGCTTGATTTCGGTAGCCGAGATGCGCCGAACCAGGTGCTTGGCTTCCAATTGCGCCGGATGCTCCAGGCCTGCCGCCGCGAGCATTTCAGCCAAGGCACGCAAGGTATTGTGGTGGAAGTTCAGCACCCGCTGCGCCTTGTCCGGCACCACCAGGGCGCGCTGGCGCAGCGGGTCTTGCGTGGCCACGCCGGTCGGGCATTTGTTGGTGTGGCAGCTTTGCGACTGAATGCAGCCAATGGCGAACATGAAGCCACGTGCCGAGTTGGCCCAGTCGGCGCCAATGGCCAGCACGCTGGCGATGTCGAAGGCGCTGACGATCTTGCCGCTGGCACCCAGTTTGATTTTGTCACGCAGGTTCAGGCCGACCAGGGTGTTGTGCACGAACAGCAGGCCTTCACGCAGCGGCACGCCGATATGGTCGGTGAACTCCACGGGCGCCGCGCCGGTGCCACCTTCCTTGCCATCGACGACGATGAAGTCGGGCAGAATGCCGGTTTCCAGCATGGCCTTGGCAATGCCCATGAACTCCCACGGGTGGCCCAGGCAGAACTTGAAGCCCACTGGCTTGCCGCCGGACAGTTCACGCAGTTGGGCGATGAACTGCATCATCTCGATCGGGGTGGAGAACGCGCTGTGGCGTGACGGCGAAATGCAGTCCTCACCCATCAGCACGCCACGGGTTTCGGCAATTTCCTGGGTGACCTTGTGTTTGGGCAGGATGCCGCCGTGGCCGGGTTTGGCGCCCTGGCTCATCTTGATTTCGATCATGCGCACCTGTGGGGTGCGTGCCTGGGCTGCGAAGCGCTCGGGGTCGAAGCGCCCGTCCGGGGTGCGGCAGCCGAAGTAGCCGCTGCCCAGCTCCCACACCAGGTCGCCACCGTGCTCGCGGTGGTACGGGCTGATGCTGCCCTCGCCGGTGTCATGGTGGAAATTGCCCAGCTTGGCGCCTTGGTTGAGCGCGCGGATGGCATTGGCGCTGAGCGAGCCGAAGCTCATGGCCGAAATATTGAAGATCGACGCTGAATACGGCTGGCTGCACTGTGGCCCGCCGACGATGACGCGGAAGCTGGCCGGGTCGGCCAACGGCGCCGGGCGCATGGAGTGGCCGATGAACTCGAAGCCGGACTCATAGACGTCGATCAGCGTGCCGAACGGTTTGTCCGAGGCTTCGTTTTTAGCCCGGGCATACACCAGCGAACGCTGGGCGCGCGAGAACGGCAGGGCGTCGCTGTCGGACTCCAACAGGTACTGACGGATTTCCGGGCGAATGGCCTCGACCAGATAGCGGATGTTGCCCAGGATCGGATAGTTGCGACGTACCGCATGGCGCTGCTGCAGCAGGTCGAACACGCCGATCAAGCTGAGGATGCCGGTGGTCAGGGTGAACGGCCACAACCATTCATGGTGGGTGAAAGGCAGGCTCGCCAGGGTGAACAACACACAGGCGGCGAAGAAGGCATAGCGACTGAGAAGTGACAGGCTCATACAGGGTCCTTGCGATGGCGCGGTCAGGCTCAGGGCCTGGGGGCAAACCCCGACCATAGCCAAGTTGTCAGGCGCTGCAAATTAAAATCGGGGTAGCGAAAATCATTCGCGCAAGGTCCCTGGTCTGGCACTTACCTCTTTGGGCGTGTTTCGCGCAGCAGTATCTGCCGCCAGTTGTCCTGCTCTTGTGCGGGTGCGTCGACCAGAAATGAACAACGCCCGGTTACCTGAACCGCCACCGGTACCCCGTCGCGATACAGCAGGCGGTTACCACTCACCGCTGGCACTTTCGCTCCGGGCAGCAGCGAGCCGACAAGGTTCAGCGGGTCGCCGGCACTGATTACCTGCAGCGCTGCGTCTGGTTCACGTCGCCTGACCTGCCGCAGCAACCCCACCGCCTCCGGCAGGGCGAACTGTTCACCAGCCAGCCCGGCAATGAAGCGCCCGCCACGGACCTCGCCCCGCGCCTCCAGCCGGTGATAGCAGCGCAGCAGCTCACGCCACGGCGGCAGTACATCACTCTCGCGCTCCAGCAGCCGCCAGCAGATAACGCCATAGCGGTGCAGCAGGGTGCGGGCAATGTGCTCCAGGCGCTGTTCGTGATCCGGTGGTGTCTCGCTGCGGCGCAGCAGTGCCCAACGCCCGGCATGCGCCATGCTGCTGGAAAGCGGCGGATGTCCACGGCGGCCGTTGCGTGACCTGCGCTTGGCCGCAGGCGTGATCAGGCTGCGCAGGCCGGTGAAACTGTCCGCACCGACCAGGCCTGACCCCACCAACTCTTGCAGCGCAGTTTCCAGCTCGCTGGGCAGCAGGCGTGCCTCCTGCGCCAGTTCATCGAAGAACAGCGCACCCTGGCTTTTCAGTGTTTCGTGTACACGTTGCGCGCGCAGGCCGAGGGTATCGACTGCAGGCACGGGCGCCAGACTGCGCCAGGTATTCAGTTGGTCGCGCGGCAGCAGTACCAATGGCGTACTGGCCAGCGTGCTGCTTGCTACCGTTGCCGCCAACCTGCTCCAGGCAAACTGCCCGCTGCGGCAGGCATCGTCGAGCCAATGCGGGCTGTAGCCGTCGATGCGCGCTGGCAGCAGCTCCGCCTCCCAGGCGCCGGCGGCGCAGGGGAACCCCTGCAACTGGCCCAGCACTTGGGCCACCGCCTGCGGGCCACGCAGGCGCTCGTCAGGCGCCAGGTGCTGCCAGTCGAACAGAAAACGCATGAAGTCCTGCAGGCTGACCGGTTCGATCTCGCGACGCAGGCGTTTGACCGTGTAGCGGTGGATGCGCGCCAGCAAATGGCGCTCGCACCATTGCAGGTCAGTTGCGCCGGGGCTGAAATACCCGCGCAGCACGTAGCCTTCAGCTTCCAGGCGGGCCAACGCGTGCTCGATATCGATTGCCGATTTGCCCAATGGCGCAGCGATCTGTGCCTGGGTCTGCGGGCCATGGCCGCTCAGGCGGGCGCGCAGCAGCTCGCTCAGTGCACTGTCCGGGTCGATGGGCTGATCAAAGCCAGCGAGCAGTTCGAGCGCTGGCTCCAGGTGTGCTGCCGGGTACAGTGCCAGCAGCAGGTTCAGCCGCTCGCGGGCCAGCCAGAGGTTGTCATCGGCTAGGCGCAAGGCGCGCCCGGCCTTGGCCAGTTGCCTTAGCAGCAGGTCCCAGCTGGGGTTGGCCGCGACCTCGGCTTGGCTGATGGCGCCCAGGCTCATCAACGCTTCGTGCATTTCATCGCTATTGCCCGGCTGTGGCCAGGCCTCGGCCGCTACGGCAGCAATGGCATCCGCGTCCAGCGCGCCCAGGTCATCGCCACTGTGTACATCGTTCCAGCGCCGGTTGAGCACCGCCTGGGTGCGGCGTTCTTCCAGGGGGGCATCGTCCAGAAAAGCATACGGCCGCGCGTTGAGAATGGCTGAAGCGAGGGGCGAAGGGGCGGGCAGGTCGCAGCACAGCAAGCGCACTTCGCCGCTTTCCATGCGCCGTAACAAGGCTAGCCAGCCTTCGCTGTCCATCGCCTCGTGCAGGCAGTCGTCGAGGGTTTGCTCGACCAGCGGGTGGTCGGGAATCTGCCGCTCGCCGGGGATGTTTTCCAGGCAGGCGATCTGGTCGGGGAACACCGCGGCAACCAGGTCTTCACTCTTCATTCGCTGGATCTGTGGTGCCACTTTGCGCCCGCCCACGAAGCGTGGCAGGGCCATGGCGACACCCGCGTTCCAGCGCCAGCGCACGCCAAACAGCGGCGCGTCCAGCAGGGCCTGGATGAGGATAGGCTCGGCGCTGCGGCTATTGAGGTAGCGCCACACTTCGTCCAGTTCGAAGCTGTGGCTGGTGGACAGCGACAGCACGATGGCGTCTTCGCTGGCGGCTGCCTGCAGCTCGAAGTTGAAGGTGCGGCAAAAGCGCTTGCGCAGGGCCAGGCCCCAGGCGCGGTTGATGCGGCTGCCGTATGGTGAATGGATGATCAGTTGGGTCCCGCCGGACTCATCGAAAAAACGCTCCATTACCAGGGTGTCCTGCGAGGGCAGGGCGCCAAGCACTTCGCGGGTGCGGGCCAGGTAGTCGAGCAACTGCCCGGCGCTGTCCTCGCCCAGTTCGAAGGTAGCCTGCAACCATGTCAGTACCTCGGCCATGTCGCTGCCGGCCTGTGCCAGTCGCTGGTCGATCCGCGCCTGCAGGCGGGCCACGGCGGCAGACAGCTCGTCACTGCGCCCCGGCGCTTCGCCCAGCCAGAACGGAATGGTAGGTGGCAGGCCATGGGCATCCTCCACTCTTACCCGACCCGGTTCGACGCGCAGAATGCGGTAGGAGGCATTGCCCAGCTGAAAGATATCGCCGGCAATGCTCTCCACGGCAAAGTCTTCATTGACGCTGCCGATGTTCAGCGCCTGCGGTTCCAGCAACACGGTGTAGTCGGCGTTGTCGGGGATAGTGCCGCCGCTGGTCAGCGCCGTCAGCTGGCTGCCACGCCGGCCACGCAAGGTACCGCTGACCGCATCGCGGTGCAGGTAGGCGCTGCGTACTCCCAGGCGGCCGTTGTAGCCTTCGGCGAGCATGCGTAGCAGGGCTTGATAGTGGTCCTGGTCAAGCTCGGCATAAGGCGTGGCCTGACGCAGGCAATCCAGCAGTGCCTGTTCGTGCCAGGCCTGGTTGCTGGCTTCGGCGACGATCTGCTGGGCCAGCACATCCAGCGGTGCACGGGGGATGTGCAGTTCGTCCAGGTCGCCCTGGCGCACGCTGTCGAGCAGGGCAACGCATTCGATCAAGTCATCGCGAGAGGTGGGGAACAAGCGCCCCTTGGGCACACCATCGACCTGGTGGCCGGCGCGGCCAACCCGTTGCAGGAGGGCGGCAATCGAGCCCGGCGAGGCGATCTGGCAGACCAGGTCGACATCGCCGATATCAATGCCCAGCTCCAGCGATGCGGTCGCGACCAGCACCTGAAGCTGGCCGCGCTTGAGCCGCTGCTCCGCATCCAGGCGCAGTTCTTTGGACAAGCTACCATGGTGCGCGGCAACCGCTTCTTTGCCCAACCGGTCGCTGAGGTGGCGGGTGATGCGCTCTGCCAGGCGCCGGGTATTGACAAATACCAGTGTGGTGCGATGTTCACGGGCAAGGGTGGCCAGGCGGTCGTAGACCAGGCCCCAGACATCGGTGGCCATCACCGCACCCAGCGGTACCGGCGGCACTTCGATGGCCAGGTCGCGCTTGCGCGCATGGCCGACATCGACAATGGCGCAGGGGCGCCCGCTACCGACCAGAAACTGCGCCACCCGTTCTACCGGGCGTTGCGTGGCGGACAGGCCGATACGCCGCAGTGGCTGGCGGCACAAGGCCTGCAGGCGCTCCAGGGTAAGTGCCAGGTGGGCGCCGCGTTTGTTGCCAGCCAGGGCGTGGATTTCGTCGACGATTACCGTGTGCACGTTGGCCAGGCCTTCGCGGCCAGACGCCGAGCCCATCAACACGTAAAGCGATTCGGGGGTGGTCACCAGGATGTGCGGGGCCAGCTTGCGCATGGCGGCGCGTTCCTTCTGCGGCGTGTCGCCGGTGCGCACCGCCGTGGTGATGCGTGGCGCGTTCAGGCCTTGCTCCGCGAGGGCCTGGCTGATGCCTTCGAGCGGGGCCTGCAGGTTCAGGCGAATGTCATTGGACAGGGCTTTGAGCGGTGATACGTAGACGACTTGGGTCTGTGCTGGCAGTTCGCCCTGGTGCTCCAGGCCTTGGCGGAACAGTTCGTCCAGCACGGCCAGGAAGGCACTTAGCGTCTTGCCCGAGCCGGTCGGTGCAGCCAGCAGCGTCGATTGGCCCGCATGAATCAGCGGCCAAGCCTGTGCCTGGGCATCGGTGACCGTGGCGAAATGGCGACGAAACCAGGTGCATACGGCAGGGTGGAACAGCTCGAGCACCGGGTGGTATTTGGCGGGCAGGTTCATCTGTTGGTTATGGCGGGTGTGTGGCGGGTTGGCAAGGGGCCGTTCGTCTGCCAGGCCAGCAAGAACCTGTGTTGCGAAGCGGCCGGTACAGGAATGACTGGCCTTGTCAGGCCAAGGGCCCCATGGGATCCTCCCCGGCCATAGTTTCCAGCGAGCCCACCCCATGCCCAACACCATCCGCATCGCCGCCGCCCTGCTGATCGACCCTCTGGGCCGTACCCTGCTGGTACGCAAGCGTGGCACCGAGGCCTTCATGCAGCCCGGTGGCAAGATCGATGCCGGTGAAACGCCGGTGCAGGCTCTGGTGCGCGAGTTGCACGAGGAACTGGGCCTGCACATCGACCCGGCCCAGGTCGTGCACCTGGGCCAGTTCAGCGCGCCAGCCGCCAACGAGCCAGGTTTTGAAGTGCAGGCCGAACTGTTCCGTGTCGACAGCGCCGCAGCCGTGGTTCCGGCTGCAGAAATCGAGGAGGTGGTGTGGCTGGCCGCCGATCAGGCGCCCGTCATGCCCCTGGCGCCCCTGACCCGCGACCTGATCCTGCCGCTGTACCGTCAGGTACTCAACGCACCGCGCTGACGCCATCGAGGGTGGCGAACGAGGTGTCCTTGGCCGTCAGCAAGAAGTCGCGCATGTACGGCGCATCGAGCATGTCGGTGCGCACGGCGGCATAAAGCGTGGCAAACAGGCCTTTTTCGCCCAGGCGCTTGCCCTTCACATAGCCGCGCGAACTGTACTCGTGCAGCGCCCAATGCGGCATGCCGCACACCCCACGGCCGCTGGCCACCAGCTGCATCATCATTACCGTCAGCTCCGAGGTACGCACGGCGGCTGGCTCGATATCGGCCGGTTCCAGGAAGCGGGTGAAGATGTCCAGGCGGTCGCGTTCCACCGGGTAGGTGATCAACGTCTGGTCGAGCAGATCTTGCGGCACCATGTATGGCTTGCTCGCCAGCGGG
The DNA here is from genome assembly GCF_001320885.1 of Pseudomonas sp. NBRC 111140. Classification (NCBI taxonomy): domain Bacteria; kingdom Pseudomonadati; phylum Pseudomonadota; class Gammaproteobacteria; order Pseudomonadales; family Pseudomonadaceae; genus Pseudomonas; species Pseudomonas sp. NBRC 111140. Next base: position 44,216 of record NZ_BCBQ01000028.1, on the reverse strand, counting down.
TGCTGGTTGGCCACCGCCAGCATCGCCTCGTAGGTGAACAGCGGCACATAAGTGATGCCTGCCAGGTCCACCGGGTCGGAGGTCACCACCAGGTCAAGATCGCCGCGCGCTAGGGCCGGCAACGGGGCAAAGGCGAAACCGGAGGCCAGGTCCAGCTCCACTTCCGGCCAAGCATCGCGGAACTGGTCGATGGTCGGCATCAGCCACTGGAAGCAGCTGTGGCATTCGATGGCCATGTGCAGGCGCCCGGCAGTGCCACCGGCCAGCCGCGCGATGTCACGCTCGGCGCCGCGCAGCAGCGGCAGGGTGGCATCGGCCAGTTGCAGCAGGCGCAGCCCGGCGCTGGTGAAGCGAATCGGCTTGGTCTTGCGTACGAAAATGGGCAGGCCCAGGCGCTCTTCCAGCTCCTTGAACTGGTGCGACAGTGCCGACTGGGTCAGGTGCAGGCGCTCGGCGGCCTCCACCAGGCTGTCGGCTTCGCGCAGGGCATGAAGGGTTTTCAGGTGACGGATCTCCAGCACAGCTGACTCCGGGGTGTGGATTTGAGGAAACAGGGAATGAGTTGAGTTTCTCTCATGTTGCTGCGCCTGTCGACTGGGCGATCGGCCGCACCGTCTGGCGGGCGTCATGAAACTGTCACCGAACTGTGGCAGCGCGCCCGAACAGAATTCATCAGACTCGCGCTTTACTGGGGATCTGCATTCTGGTGTTTCTTTCATGCGGGCTTTTTGGCTTTTTCTTTTCTTCCTGTTCAGCGTACCTGCGAGTTTCGCCGAACAGCGTTGTGATGCACATGTAGCGGTGCAGCGTGCCGAACTGGGCGCGGTCAGCCTGGTGTACCAGAGCGTCGGTTCACCGCGTGATCCGGCCTTGCTGCTGGTCATGGGCCTGGGCGGGCAGTTGATTCATTGGCCGGACGATGTGGTCGAGGCATTGTGCCGCCAGGGCTTTCGGGTGATTCGCTATGACAACCGCGATGTCGGCCTGTCACGCTGGAACCAGATGCCACCTTCGGCCAACCTGACGGTCGAGTTGTTGCGCTACAAGCTGGGCTTGCCGGTGGCGGCGCCCTACACGCTGACGGATATGGCAGATGACGGCCTGCGCCTGATGGACGCCTTGGGTGTGCACCAGTTTCATGTACTGGGCGTGAGCATGGGCGGCATGATTGCCCAGCACCTGGCGGCGATGGCGCCCGAGCGTGTGCGCAGCCTGACGTTGGTCATGTCCAGTTCAGGGGCGGCGGGGCTGCCGGCACCGGATCCGGCGCTGGTGCAACTGCTGGCCCGGCGCAGCGCGCCGAACCGCGAGGTGGCCATCGAGCAGCAGGCCGACCTGCTGGCGGCCCTGGGCAGCCCCGAGGTACGGGATGACCGCGCGGTGTTGCTGCACCAGGCTGCCGTGGCTTACGACCGGGCGTTCAATCCTGACGGGGCCAAGCGCCAGATCATGGCGATTCTGGCCGAGCCGAGTCGCGTCGAGTTGCTCAACCAGCTGCGGGTGCCGACCCTGGTGGTACACGGCACAGCCGACCCGTTATTGCCGGTGATGCACGGCGTACACCTGGCGGCGCATATCCAGGGCAGCCAGTTGCGCCTGATACCGGGCTTGGCGCACCGCTTCCAGGAACCCTTCAAGGCGCCGCTGCTGGGGGCGGTGTTGCCCTACCTGCAGGCGCACCGGCAGGATGTCACGCACATCGCCGGGTTGTGAACCAAAGGTAGGTTGCAGGCTCAGTGCAGCCGCACCCACACGGTCACCAGCACGGTAGCGGCCATCAGCCAGGCCACCGTGGCCAACGCCAGCGATGCTTCCAGGCGTAGGCGATCGACCAGCACATACAGGGTCGCCAGGTACACGAAGTACGGAATGATCGACCACATGCCAAAGGCAATGGTGGTCTTCAGGTCGGCAATGCTGCGCCCCTTGCCGACGATGTAATGGGCGATCAGGGCGAAGGTGGGGAACAGCGGCACCAGCCCGGCGATGTAGTAGTTGCGCGTTTTCGACAGCACCGCCAGCAGTAGCACCACACCAGCGCCCAGGGCAGCTTTGAATACCAGGTCCACGTTGTCTTTCCAGTTTGGGTTGAACTCAGCCGAGGCCGTATTTTTTCACTTTGTCGAATAGCGTGGTCTTGGCCATGCCCAGCTCTTGGCTGGCCTGGCTCAGGTTGCCGCCGGTGCGTTGCAGCGCATCGCTGAGCAGGTTGCGTTCGAATGCTTCCACCGCCTCGGCAAAGCCCAGGCCTTGGCTGGCACCACCACTGGGGCCTTTCTTGAACGCTGGCAGGCCGAGGGCGTAGCGTTCGGCCACGTTGCGCAACTCGCGCACGTTGCCCGGCCAGTCATGGGCCATCAGACGCGATAGTGTCTGGCTGTCCAGTGTCGGTGTTTCCCGGTCGAAGCGCAGGGCCGACTGCTGCAGGAAGTGTTCGAACAATTGCAGGATGTCCTCACGGCGTTCACGCAGCGGAGGCAGTTCGAGGGTTACCACGTTCAGCCGGTAGTACAGGTCGCTGCGGAACTGGCCACTCTGGCCCAGGGTATCGAGGTCGGCTTTGGTCGCCGCGATCACCCGGCAGTCCACCGGGATGCTCTGGTTCGAGCCCAGTCGCTCCAGGGTGCGCTCCTGCAGCACGCGCAGCAGCTTGATCTGCAGGTTGATCGGCATGCTTTCCACTTCATCGAGGAACAGCGTACCGCCATTGGCATGTTCGATCTTGCCGATGCGGCGTTTGCCGGCACCGGTGAAGGCGTTGGCCTCGTGGCCGAAAATCTCGCTTTCGAACAGGTTTTCCGGCAGGCCGCCACAGTTCAGCGCCACGAACGGCTGACCCTGGCGGCGGCTGAAGTCGTGCAGGCAACGCGCGACCAGCTCTTTGCCGGTGCCGGTTTCACCTTCGATCAGTACGTTGGCTGAAGTATCGGCAACGTTGGCGATCAATTCGCGCAAGTGCTCCATGGCCGGCGAGCGGCCAATGATGCGCCCCTCCAGGCTGCTCTGTTCGGCCAGTTGGCGGCGCAGGGCCACTACTTCGCGCGACAGCCCACGTTGCTCCAATGCGCGGCGCACCACGTCGACCAGCCGCTCGGGGGAGAACGGTTTTTCCATGAAGTCGTAGGCACCGTTGCGCATGGCGCCGACGGCCATGTCGATATCGCCATGGCCGGTAATCAGCACCACCGGCAGGCTGCGGTCACGGGCCTTGAGGCGATTGAGCAACTCCAGGCCATCGATGCCCGGCAGGCGGATATCGCTGACGACAATGCCGGCGAAATCGTCGCCGATGCGCTCCAGTGCCTGTTCGGCGCTGCCCACGCCTTCGCAGGCGATGTCCTCGAGGGCCAGTGCCTGTTGGCAGCCGAGCAGCACATGCGGGTCGTCTTCGACGATCAGGACGGTAAGTGGCGCTTGGTTCATGGATGCTCTGCCGATTCGCTAGGGGGAGAAACCAGGGGCAGGGCCAGGACGAAGGCCGTGCCGCCGGTGGCGGGGTGCTCGACGTTCAGGCTGCCCTTGGCGGCGGCGGCAAGGCTCGCCGACAGGGTCAGGCCCAGGCCCAGGCCATGTTCGCCCGGTTTGGTGGTGAAGAAAGGTTCGAACAGGTGCTTGCGCGCCTCGGCGTCGATACCGTGGCCGTTGTCGCGCACCTGCAAACGGTACTTGTCGCCTTGCAGCTCGCCTTCGAGCCACAGCTCGGGGAGCGGTTGCGCGGCCATGGCATCGAGGGCGTTGCCGATCAGGTTGACCAGAATCTGCTCCAGGCGAGTTTGGTCGATGGCCAGTTGCTGGTCCTCGAACTGGTGGTGCAGTTGCAGGTGGCAGGCGCTGATGCGGTTGGCCAGCACCTGCAAGGTAGCCTCCACCGCCTTGGCCAGTGAAGCCTGGCCGCTGTCGTCGCCGCGCCGGGCGAACGAGCGCAGGCTGGCGGTGATGCGGCCCATGCGGTCGATCAGGTCGTTCATGGTGCGCAGGTTGGCACTGGCGGTTTCCAGCGCCCCGCGTTCGAGGAAGCGCACGGTATTGCCAGACAAGGTGCGCAGCGCCGCCAGTGGCTGATTCAGCTCGTGGGCAATGCTGGTGGACATTTGCCCGATGGCGGCCAGTTTGCCTGCCTGCACCAGCTCATCCTGGGCGTGGCGCAAGGTCTGCTCGGCATGCCGGCGCTCGCGAATCTGCCCTTTCAGGCGTTCGTTGCTGGCGCGCAGGTCGGCGGTGCGCTCGGCAATTCGCCGCTCCAGTTGGCTGTTGGCTTCTTCCAGCGCCTCGCGGGCTGCCAGGCGGGTGGCGATCACTTTGCGCCGCTCGTTCCAGGCGATGCCGAGGATCGCCAGCAAGGCGAAGGCCACGCCCACCAGTATGCCCTGCACCATGGACTCGCGACGCAGGTCTTGCAGCGGGGTCAGCAGGGTGAAATGCCAGGGCGTGTCGGCCAGCCGCCGGGTCTGTGCCAGGTAGGCGACTTCGTGCGGCTTGCCCTGGGCGGTTTCGCTATTGGCCGGGAAGGTCAGTTTTTCCACGCCATCGGCCAGGGTTTCCCGGGCCAGTGGCTGCAACTCGTTCAGCGGCCACCAGTAGTACTGCAGGCTGCGCGCCAGCCGTTCCTTGATTTGCGGGGTCAGCGGGCGCACCGATTTCAAGCGCCGGGCTGGGTCGCTGGAGAGGATGATGATGCCGTTCTCGTCGCTGACGAACGCCTCCAGGCGGGCACGTTGCCAGCGTTCTTCGAGGGTGTCCAGGCGCACCTTGATCACTGCCACGCCAATGATCTTGCCGTGTTCTTCCAGGCCATGGGCCAGATAGTAGCCGGCTTCACCAGTGGTACTGCCAATGCCGTAGAAGCGCCCTGGCTCGCCGCGCACAGCGGTCTGGAAGTAGGCGCGGAATGACAGGTCTTCACCCAGGAACGAGTCGGCATCACGCCAGTTGCTGGTCGCCTGTACCCGGCCGTTGGTGTCGAGGACGAAGATGGCCCGGCTGCGGCTGCGCCGGTTCAGGCCCTCAAGGTATTCGTTGACCGTCTGGCGCGAGCCGCCATCCGGGTCGGTGAGCAGGTGCGAGACACTGTCTTCCAGCTCCAGCAGGCTCGGCAGGTAGGTGTACTTGCTGATCTCGCTTTCGACCGTGCGCGCGTGCAGCTCCAATTGGCGTTCGCCGTTTTCGCTGAGCGTGCGGATGCCGTTGTTTTCGCTTATCAGGTAGCCGGCCAGGCCCAGGCCGACCATCAGCAGGATGATCAGGGGCGGCAACAGCAATTGACGAATCAGGCGGGAATTCACGGCAGGCTTGGCAGGGAGCAGTAGCGAGGGGTCGCATTTCATCACAGTGGCCTTGTCACGACCAGCATCCGCTGCCCGGTGGGTCCCGTGGCAGCGAACGCTGTGGCCGAATCAGTGCTGCAGGATCTTGCTGAGGAAGTGCTGGGTGCGCTGGTCGCGGGCGCTTTGGTCACCGAAGAACTCTTCCTTGGTGCAGTCTTCGATGATGCTGCCCTTGTCCATGAAGATGACCCGGTTGGCGACCTTGCGGGCAAAGCCCATTTCGTGGGTCACGCACATCATGGTCATGCCTTCGTGGGCCAGTTGCACCATCACGTCCAATACCTCGCTGACCATTTCCGGGTCCAGTGCCGAGGTGGGTTCGTCGAACAGCATGACGATCGGGTCCATGGCCAGGGCGCGGGCGATTGCAACGCGCTGCTGCTGGCCGCCGGAGAGCTGGCCTGGGTGCTTCTTGGCATGGGCGCTGAGGCCTACACGGTCGAGCAGGGCCAGGCCCTTCTTGGTGGCTTCAGCCTCGCTGCGGCCCAGGACCTTGCGCTGGGCGATGGTCAGGTTTTCGGTGATGGTCAGGTGCGGGAACAGCTCGAAGTGCTGGAACACCATGCCAACGCGCGAGCGCAGCTTGGGCAGGTTGGTCTTCGGGTCGGCGATCGAGGTGCCATCGACCACGATATCGCCCTTCTGGAACGGCTCCAGCGCGTTGACGCACTTGATCAAGGTGGACTTGCCCGAGCCCGACGGGCCGCAGACCACCACCACTTCACCTTTCTTGACCTCGGTGCTGCAGTCGGTCAGTACCTGGAAGTCGCCGTACCACTTGTTGACGTTCTTGATGGAAATCATACGGTGATCCTTTTTTGCAGGCGCTTGACCAGCCACGAAGCGGAGAAGCTGATGATGAAGTAGACGACGCCGGCGAAGATCAGGAACTCATGTGAGCGCCCGATGATGTCGCCGTTGGAACGTGCCGAGTTGAGGAAGTCCACCAGGCCCACGGTGTAGACCAGCGAGGTGTCCTGGAACAGGATGATGCTCTGCTGCAGCAGCAGTGGGGTCATCTTGCGGAACGCCTGGGGCAGGATGATCAGGCGCATGGTCTGCGCGTAGTTCATGCCCAGTGCTTGCGCGGCGCCCATCTGGCCCTTGGAGATCGACTGCACGCCGGCACGGACGATTTCGCAGAAGTACGCGGCCTCGAACATCATGAAAGCGACCACGCAGGAGGTGAACGCACCGACCGGCGTGTCTTCGCCGGTAATCCAGCGCAGCACGAACGGCACGGCCAGGTAGAACCAGGTGATCACCAGCAGCAGCGGGATCGAGCGGAAGTAGTTGACGTACGCACCTGCCAGACGTGACAGCAGTTTGCTCGAGGACAGGCGCATCAGTGCCAGGATGGTGCCCAGTGCGATACCGCCGACAACACCCATGACCATCAGCTGCAGGGTCATGACCATGCCGTCCCACAGGGCAGGCAGGGCAGGGATGATTTCGCTGAAATCCATATCCATTTACTTGCCCCCCACGGAGATCAGGCCGGGCACGGCGACTTTTTTCTCGACCATGCGCATGAGCAGCATCAGGCCCATGTTCAGGGTGAAGTAGATCAGCGTGGCCAAGGTGAACGCCTCGAACAGGTTGGCGGAGAATTCGGCGGTTTGCTTGGTCTGCGCCAGCAGTTCCATCAGGCCGATCAGCGACGCCACCGAGGAGTTCTTGAAGACGTTGAGAAACTCGGAGGTGAGCGGCGGAATGATGATGCGGTAAGCCTGCGGCAGCAGCACGTTGTTGTAGATCTGCGGGAGGCTGAAACCCATGGCGCGGGCAGCGGCTTCCTGGCCTTTGGGTAGCGCCTGAATACCGGTACGTACTTGCTCGCAGACACGGGCTGCGGTGAACAGGCCCAGGCAGATGACCACGCTGATCAGTGCCGAGGTGGTCGGGTTGAGGTCCTGCTTGAACCACTCCTGCAAGCCTTCGGGCAGCAAGTCTGGTACCAGGAAGTACCAGATGAACAGCTGCACCAGCAGTGGCACGTTGCGGAACAGTTCCACATAGGCGGTGGCGATGCCCGATACCAGGCGGTTCGGCACGGTACGCATGACACCGAGGACCGACCCCAGCAGCAGCGCGATGATCCAGGCGGTGATGGCGATGGCGATGGTCCAGCCCAGGCCGGTGATGTACCAGTCCAGATAGGTTTCGCTGCCCACGCCGGTGGACTTGAAGAACACGCCCCAGTCCCAGTTGTAATTCATCGGGATTTCCCCTCAGACGGTTGTTTCACGGGCACCTTCGAGCATCCAAGGGCGGCACGCGCCCTCGGATGAAAGGTTAGACACTAATGAGTGGCCTGCAGGATTGATTCGTGCGCTTGAGCACCAGGCCACTAATTGCTGAGGATCAGGACTTCTTCTCGTCCGCGGCCTTGTCGGTTGGCTCGGCGATCAGTTTTTTCAGCTCGTCGCTCATCTGGAACTGCAGGTTCAGGCCTTTTGGCGGGATCGGCTGCATGAACCACTTCTCGTAGCTCTTGTTGACTTCGCCCGACTTGAAGTAACCGACAATGGCGTCATCCACCGCTTTCTTGAAGGCTGCGTCTTCCTTGCGCACCATGCAGCCGTAGATTTCATACGACTGTGGGGTGCCGGTAATGACCCAGTCCGACGGTTTGCGCGCCTTGGCCATTTCGCCGGCGAGCAGGGCGTCGTCCATCATGAAGGCCACGGCGCGGCCGCTTTCGAGCATGTTGAAGGCTTCACCGTGGTCCTTGGCGGAAATCACGTTCATCTTCATCTGCTTGTCGGCGTTCATCGCCTTGAGGATGCGTTCGGAGGTGGTGCCGGCGGTGGTCACCACGTTTTTGCCAGCCAGGTCCGGGAAGTCTTTGTATGCAGGCTGACCGTCCTTGACCTTGGTCAACAGGCGGGTACCGACTTCGAAGATACCGACCGAGAAGCCGACTTGCTGCTGGCGCTCGACGTTGTTGGTGGTGGAGCCGCACTCGAGGTCGACGGTGCCATTCTGCACCAGTGGGATGCGGGTCTGGGAGGTGACCAGGTTGTACTTGACCTTGATGTCGGTCCCCAGTTGCTTCTTCAGGGCATCGACGACAGCCAGTTGGATGTCATGCGAATAACCCACGGGCTCGGGCTTGCCGGCCAGGTAGGAAAACGGGATGGAGGAGTCGCGGTGGCCCAGGGTGATGGTGCCCGAATCCTTGATCTTCTTCAGGGTGCCGGTCAGCTCCTCGGCCATGGCCGGCGAAGCGATCACAGCGGCCGCAATGGCGGCGCCCAGCAATTGACGAACGATACGCATCAAATTTTCCTCGACGTGTTTGTTTTTTTTATGGAGCCGTTGGCGGACTCTTTCGTTCAACGAATACAGAAAGAAGCGTTTGCACTCGGCTACCAAGTGTAGAGCATGAGTCGTGCCAAGCCCTGATTTCGATCATAACGTCCCGCAGAACCTGGCAATCAATAGTTTAGCGGTGGTCATGTAACAGAATTTGCGTCCGAATCCCCGAATGAATGGGTATGCAGTCGTTCGGTAATCCGAACGAATCGACGGGGCGCAAGCTGCGTACTATTTAATTAACACCGGATGACGGCTTCTTTCAGCTTTCTTGTCTGCTTCTCAAAATAGAGAGGCAGTCCATGAGCGATTCCCCCAAGCACGACCTGCCACCCGACTCGGTAGAGGCACTGATCGCCAGGCAGTTGCCCGATTGGTTCAAGCAGGCGCCAGCCGATGCGCTGAAGGAGCTCAACCTTGCTTTGAGCCGCCAGCAGCAAAGTGTCGACCAGTTGGATCGGTTGTTGAGCGCTATTCCTTGCTTGGCCAAATTTGCCGCTCCGCGCCTCGAAGTGGCCTTGCACAAGGAGCACAACCGCCATATCGATGTGCGCTCGACGCAGCTGTGCACTGTGGAGCGCAGGTTCTATCCGAGCAGTTTCCCTATGCCACCTTCGGTACGGACGGTGCGCACGAACGCGGTGCCGTTGCTGGCTGCAGCGATGCACAATTTCGCTGAGGATGAAATCGTGGCCAGGCCGGTTATCCGCCGGCAGGTGGAGTCGGCGTCAGGCGCCGTGATGCCCATTTCGTTCGTGTCGTTCGCCAAGCTCTGCCGTAAGTTGGACCTGGGCGGCCACTACCAAGGGTTGTTGCGAGAGCATCTGTTACCCGCTGACGAGGCGGGCGGCACGCCGGGCCATGCTCGGCGTGCTGTCGAGGTTGTGTTTGAAGAGGCGCAGCGCACGGCATTGGATGCGGCGGTGCGCATCGCTTTTTTGAAAGCAGACATCGATGAGCGCAGCTACCTGCAGATGCTGAGGGTTGTCGCGCCCACGCCGATCGTACCAGCCGACACCACAGTGCTTACCTGCAGGCAACTGTTCTTGCTTGGCAAATGCATCCAGGGTGTGGTGGTGGTCGAGTGCCGTGAACATGGCGGTGGCGCCCCTTCGGGGCTGATCGTCTGGATACCGGGCGACGCTGCTCGACCCGTTCGCCAGCATGCTTCCTGGGCCGCGCTCTACCAGGATTTAGGGCTGCGCTTGCGCGAAACACGGTTTGCCAAGTTTTTCATGCGGTTCATTGGCGAGCGCGAGCGTATGGCTTTCAGCGCCGTGCTTGAACGCCTTCAGGCCCAGACCGCGAAAGGAGCCGCACTGGCACTCGACGGTCGTCATTTTCCTTTGGACAAACCGCTGTTCGCTCATCTGCGGGCCCAGCGCATTGACAAGATCTTCGACGATGCCAGGGTGTTGGCGGTGCCTACCGGAGACGAAGATGCCGCCGCTCGCCGCCGGCGGCTCGCCGGCTATGAAAATGCCGGCTTGACTCTGCTAGGCCTGGCCGGGTTGTTCGTACCCGTACTGGGCGAGGTGATGTTGGGGATTGCTGCGCTTCAGATTGCCGACGAGGTCTACGAAGGCTATCAGGATTGGCAGCTCGGAGACCGTGAGGCTGCCTTGGGGCATGTGTTTGCGGTCGCGGAAAACCTGGCGGTGGGTGCGGCGGTGGGCGTCGCGGCGGCGCAGGTGCGAGCGTTGGTCCCAGTGATGCTCGATGGCGGGCAATTGAAACTCTGCTCCTCTGACATGGCGGCATACCGGGTGGAGCAACCTCCCGGCTTGTCCATGGCGCAAAGTGAGGGGCACCTGGGGCGTTCTCAAGTGCAGTTTCACGAAGGCACTTATCAGATGGCGCGCTCGCAGGATGGCAAGGACTTGGTAATTCGTCACCCGAAGCGCGAGCAGGCATATCGACCGTTACTCGAACGCAACGGCAGCGGCGGCTGGCGCCATGCGCTGGAGCGGCCTCAGGAATGGACGGGAGAGCTGCAACTTCTACGTCGGCTGGCCGCGGCCTTTTTTGACATGACAGCGGAACAGGCGACCGCCGTGCTGGATTGCACGGGCTTTGACGAGGCACAGCTTCGTCAACTGCATGTTGAGCACGCGCCAGCGCCTGCACGGTTGCGGGATGCATTCGATCGCCATCGGCTGCACACCCTGCATCCAGCCATTCAGGCAGATGCATTGGAGTTGCTGGTGGCTGCCGCCCAAGAGGCCGAGGAAGTGGAAGACGCATTGATGCGGCGTTCATTTCCGGGGCTTACCGTTCGCGGCGCGAAAGAGATACGCAAGCAGGTCGACAATCAAGTGCTCGAACGATTGCGTTCTACCGGGCGAGTTCCATTGGCCATGGCTGAGCGTATCCGCTGGTTCCTGCATGACAGCCGGTTGGATCGCGCCTGCGCCGGTTTTCGTCAACGACAGGCGGTCAATGGTGATACTGAAAAGCTGGCCATCGGTTTGGTCCATGAGCTCGCGCCCTGGCCAGAAGCGTTGCGCGTCGAGCTTCGCGTGGGCTCGGCACAGGGCACTTTGCTGGGACAAGCAGGTGCAGAGTCGGCAACAGAGGTGATGTGCATCGTGCGAGAAGAGCAGGCCTATCGCATCCATGACCTTACGGTTGATCCTCGCCCCGTAGCCGCACCTACCGACAGCCTGATGCACGCGCTTCTGTTGTGCATGAGTGACGAGCAGAAAGTCGTCCTCGGCGATCCACTGCTGAACGAACAGCAACTGGTCGAACGGCTGGCGGGGCACGCCCGTATGCACCGCGACCTCGCATCAAGGCTAATAGGCCAGGTGCCTATTTCCGGTGGTGTGCGTCCTCCTGTGCGGTTTGCCGATGGCCGGCTCGGCTACCCACTCAGTGGCCGGGCAGAAAGCCGTGGCCAAGCTGCCAGGCGCGGCATTTCGCAGATCTTTCCAACGCTCGACGACGCGCAACTGCAGCAGTACATGCTCAGCCTGGTTACCGAGCGGGTTGACCCGTGGTCACACTACCAAGCGCTGTTTCAGCAATGGCGTGCCTTGCGTGAGGCCCTGGCGGGTTGGCGAGCCGGGTATGCAAACATGCTGGACCTTCTAAGGCGCAGCCGGGTGAGCAACGCGATCCGGCGTTGCTGGCGCCGCAAGCTTAGACGCCGGGGGGATGGCAGTTATGCGCTGGAAATCAACGGCGAACGCGTGGGTAGCCTGCCTGAGCTGCCTGCGGGTATCAGCTTCGGGCATGTTACTCGCTTGGCGTTGCGTAACATGGATCTAGAGAGCATCGACGCTGACTTTTTACGGCGCTTCCCGCAGTTGAGGCAGCTTGATCTGCGCAATAACCGACTGGTATCGGTACCACCGGGTATAGAGCATTTGACCGAACTTCGCCTGTTGCGTCTGGATAACAACCAGATCGTGATGACCCCGGCGGACAGCCGACGCCTTAATGCGTTGCTCAATCTGGAAAGGATAGAGCTCAATTACAACCCGTTGGGCAATGCTCCGCAGGTAAGGCGGTTATTGAACGTGCGCCAGTTGGGGTTGCGAGCGGCAAATATTGAACAGTTGCCCGCAGGCATTGAGCAGTTGCCTTGGCGCGGTATCGCCGACTTGCGTGACAACCGTATTCGGCAAGTCAATCGCGACCTTGTGGGCCTGCGCGCCCGCTTGCAGCAAATGGCGCTGCACGATAATCCACTGGATGAAGCCAGTGAGGCATTGCTGGAGGAACAACCGGGGCCTTCGAGTGCTGCGCGGCACACGGTTCAACACAACCCTGCCTACCGTCATCATGGGGATCTGCAGGCCGAGCAGGCAGAGTGGCTCGTCGGCGCGACTGGCCCGTTGCGCACAGAGCGCGAGGCGTTGTGGAGCAACCTGCGCAGCGAGGTAGGCTCGAATGACTTCTTCAACTTTTTGCGTGATTTCGCACGCGGTCCGGATTATCGGAAATACCCCGCGTATTACCGGGCGAGGGCCTGGGGCATCATCGAGGCATGCGAGCAGAACAGCGCGTTGCGCGAGTTGTTGTTCGAGCAGGCAGGCGGGCGGGCCACCTGTGAGGACAGGCTGCTGTGGCTGTTCAGCCAGATGGAAACGCGTGTGCTGGTTCATCGACAGACGGCGGGCCTCGCCCAGGGGCAGAGTGAAGCAGCTTTGATGAGGCTTGGGCGTTCGCTGTATCGCTTGCAACAGGTGGACAGGATCGCCGCACGCAAACTGGTGTGGCTCAGGGAGGTGAACGCGAATCATCCGAGAAACCTGGAGAGAATCGATGACATCGAAACCTACCTGGCGTACCGGGTCAGGCTGGCCGGGCTTCTGCAGTTGCCAGCGCAACCGCTGCGTATGCACTATGAGCTGGATGCTTTCGTGACCGTGGAAGACATCAATATCGCCAGGGCTGAAGTGCTGTCTTTGGAGTCCACCGAGCAACTGGCGCAATCGTTGGCTGAACAGGAGTTCTGGCAGCATTACCTGCGGGAGAGATACGTTGAGCGATTCAGAGCCTTGGTAGATGCTCATCGCCAAACGTTGGAAACGTACGAATCACAAGTTGAGACCGGCGCGCTCGATGAGCAGACGTACCTGGACCGGTGCAATGAGTTGAAGCGGCTCCTGGAAACGCAAGAAAGCGCCCTTATCAAGCGTTTGACTGTAGAAGCCTATGCACGTTGGCCTCTGTAGCGCAAAGAGGCCTGACGCAGGGCAGCGCCTTTGGCGAAGCCCTGCGACTACGTGGTATCAGGCAGCCTGGACGCCCTGGCGATCGTTCAGGTATTGCTTCAAGGTTTGCTGCTCTGCTGCTGTGGTGAACAGGCCCAGCTTGGTACGCCGCCACAGAATATCGTCGGCCGTCAGCGCCCATTCTTCGTTGCGCAGGTAATCCACCTCGCGTGTGAACAAGCCACCGCCGATTGCCTGGCCGAGGTCCACCGGCCCTTGAACACCGTCCAGCAGTTGCCATGCGCGGCTGCCGTATGTGGTAGCCCAACGTTTGGCAATGTCCATGGGTAACCAGTGATGGCGTGCCAGCAACGCATCGACCAGCGCCTGTGCGTCGGTCATGTTCTCGCCGCCCGGTAGCGGGCTTTCAGCCGTCCAGCTGCCGCGCATCTCGGTGAAGAATGGCTTGAGCTCGCCCATTGCCGATTCTGCCAGCTTGCGATAGGTGGTGAGCTTGCCACCGAATACCGACAGTAACGGTGCCTGGCCATCGCCTGCGGACAGCGCAAGGGTGTAGTCGCGGGTCACGGCCGAAGGGTTGTCCGATTCGTCGTTGCACAGCGGGCGAACGCCGGAGTAAGTGTGCAGGATATCGGCACGGCTGATCTGATGGTTGAAATGCTGGTTCACCACCTTGAGCAGGTAATCCGTTTCTCCCTCGGTGATTTTCACTTGAGCAGGGTCGCCACTGTATTCGCGGTCGGTGGTGCCGATCAGGGTGAAACGTTCCAGATAGGGGATGCAAAAAACAATGCGCTGGTCTTCGTTCTGCAGGATGTAGGCATGTTCGCCCTCGTACAGGCGCGGAACGATGATGTGGCTGCCCTGGATCAGGCGAATGCCATAAGGCGCATCGAGCTTGAGGTCCTCCTTGATGAAGCTGGCGACCCATGGGCCGGCGGCGTTGACCAGGGCGCGGGCGCGAAGGGTCTGCAGGCTGCCGTCGGCGTGCTGCAGTTCAACCTGCCACAGGCCATCGACGCGCTCGGCGCGCAGGCAGCGGGTGCGCGTGTGGATGTGCGCACCGTGCTCACGGGCGGCCATGGCATTGAGCACCACCAGGCGGGCGTCATCCACGGCACAGTCGGCGTATTCGAAACCGCGGCTGATCGCTGGCTTGAGCGGGTATCCCGGGCCAAAGCGCAGGCTGCGCGAAGCGCCCAGGCGCTTGCGCTTGCCCAGGTGGTCATACAGGAACAGGCCAGCACGAATCATCCACGCAGGGCGCAGGTGCGGGCGATGTGGCAACACGAAGCGCATCGGCTTGACGATGTGCGGTGCCTTGGCCAGCAGTACTTCACGCTCGGCCAGTGCTTCGCGCACCAGGCGAAACTCGTAGTGTTCCAGGTAGCGCAGGCCACCGTGGATCAACTTGCTGCTGGCCGACGAGGTGTGCTGGGCCAGGTCGTCCTTTTCGCAGAGGAACACCTTGAGGCCGCGCCCAGCGGCGTCGGCAGCGATGCCCACGCCATTGATACCACCACCGATCACAGCGAGGTCATAGCAGTCGGCGAGTGGGGGCTGGGACGAAACGGGCTGGGACACGGGCAAGGCCTCCTGAGGCTGTTCACATCGAATATGAACATTTATGTTCGTTTCCGAAAATACTAACGCAACAGAAAGCCCGTCGCCAGTCAGTCTCTATAGAAAAAACTGATCAGATGACAATAAAGTGAACATTTACGAAAATTGCGGGCCGCTTGGCAGCCCGCTTCGGCTCAAACCACTTCGAGGCGGATCTTGTACTGGTTGAGCAACTGAGTGAGGGCGGGGGTTGGCGCCTGGTCGGTCACCAGGCAATCGACCAGGCTGATCGAACCCAGGCGCACCATGGCGTTGCGCCCGAACTTGCTGGAGTCGGCGGCAAGGATCACTTGCCTGGCATTGGCGATGATCGCCTGGGATACCCGCACTTCCTGATAGTCGAAATCGAGTAGGCTGCCATCTTCGTCGATGCCACTGATGCCCACCAGGGCGAAGTCGACCTTGAACTGGTTGATGAAGTCGACGCTGGCCTGGCCAACCACGCCACCATCACGGCGCACCGTGCCACCCGCCACCAGCACTTCGAAATCGTCCTTGGCGGCCAGAATTGCAGCCACATGCAGGTTGTTGGTGATGACTTTCAGGTGGTTGTGGTTGAGCAGTGCCCGGGCAATCGATTCGGTGGTGGTACCAATGTTGATGAACAGCGAGGCGTGGTCGGGAATCTGCCGAGCCACGGCATCGGCTATGCGCTGCTTTTCGTCGCGCATCTGGTCGGCACGCATGGCGTAGGCAGTGTTCTCGATGCTCGAGTCGTAGGCCGCGCCACCGTGGTAGCGACGTAGCAGATTGAGCTCGGCCAGCTGGTTGATATCACGGCGAATGGTTTGCGGTGTCACGACGAACAGCTGCGCCATTTCTTCGATACTGACGTAACCGCGATCGCGCACCAGTTCGAGGATTTGTTGTTGGCGAGGGG
This sequence comes from Pseudomonas sp. NBRC 111140, assembly GCF_001320885.1. Classification (NCBI taxonomy): domain Bacteria; kingdom Pseudomonadati; phylum Pseudomonadota; class Gammaproteobacteria; order Pseudomonadales; family Pseudomonadaceae; genus Pseudomonas; species Pseudomonas sp. NBRC 111140. The sequence goes on along the minus strand of NZ_BCBQ01000028.1, from coordinate 28,389 downwards.
GCAGATTCATGGGCGGTCCTTTGGGGCAGCCGGACAAATTCTGCAATAATGCCGTAGGAAGGGGATGACGGCCAGTAGACGATTGGGGCCGCGTGGCGGCCCCAACAAGCGTTATGCCTCGTGGTCTTCCCAGTCACGGGTTCGCTCGACCGCCTTCTTCCAGCCGGCATACAGCTTCTCTTTCTGCGTTTCGTCCAGCTGCGGGCTGAACTCGCGCTCGATGATCGCCTTGTCGCGCAGCTCGTCCAGGCCGCTCCAGAAGCCACAGGCCAGGCCCGCCAGGTAGGCGGCGCCTAGCGCCGTGGTTTCGCGCATCTGTGGCCGTTCCACGCAGGTGCCGAGGATGTCTGCCTGGAACTGCATGAGGAAGTTGTTGGCCACCGCACCGCCGTCCACGCGCAGCTCGGACAGGTGCTGGCCGCAGTCCTGCTGCATGGCGTCGAGCACGTCGCGGGTCTGGTAGGCGATCGATTCCAGCGCGGCGCGGATGATGTGGTCCACCTTCACGCCGCGAGTCAGGCCGAACAGTGCACCACGGGCATACGGGTCCCAGTACGGGGCACCCAGGCCGGTGAAGGCTGGCACCAGGTAGACGCCGTTGCTGTCCTTGACCTTGCTGGCGAAGTACTCGGTATCCAAGGCGTCGTTGACGATCTTCAGTTCGTCACGCAGCCATTGCACGGTGGAACCACCGTTGAATACCGCGCCTTCCAGCGCATAGGCCACTTCACCGCGTGGGCCGCAGGCAATGGTGGTGAGCAGGCCATGGGACGACTTCACCGCCTGGTCGCCGGTGTTCATCAGCAGGAAGCAGCCGGTGCCGTAGGTATTCTTGGCCTGGCCTGGCTCCACGCACATCTGGCCGAACAGTGCCGACTGCTGGTCTCCGGCGATACCGGCGATGGCGATGCCGCTCTTGGTGTGGCCGTACACTTCCGAGGACGGGCGCACCTCGGGCAGCATCTGCCGCGGGATGCCCAGGATTTCCAGCAGTTTGTCGTCCCACTGCAGGCTGTGGATGTTGAACATCAGCGTGCGCGAGGCGTTGGTGTAGTCGGTGACGTGCACCTTGCCACCCGAAAACTTCCAGATCAGCCAGGTGTCGATGGTGCCGAACAACAGTTCGCCACGCTCGGCGCGTTCACGGGCGCCTTCGACATTGTCGAGGATCCACTTCAGCTTGGTACCGGAGAAGTACGGGTCGGTGACCAGGCCGGTGGTTTCACGGATGTACGCTTCATGGCCGTCACGCTTGAGCTGGGCACAGATCTCGGTGCTGCGGCGGCACTGCCAGACAATGGCGTTGTACACCGGGCGCCCGGTTTCCTTGTCCCATACCACGGTGGTTTCGCGCTGGTTGGTAATGCCCAGCGCGGCGACCTGGGCGTGGCTGATACCAGCCTGGGCCAAGGCCTCGACCATGGTCGCGCTCTGTGTGGCGAAGATCTCCATCGGGTCGTGCTCGACCCAGCCCGCCTGCGGGTAGTGCTGGGCGAACTCGCGCTGGGAGGTGCCCACCACGTTGGCATCACGGTCGAAGATAATCGCCCGCGAACTGGTGGTGCCCTGGTCCAGGGCGATGATGTAGTGCTTGTCCTGGGTGTCTGTCATGGTCGTAGGCCTTGCAAAAAAAGGGTTCAGGGCTGGGCGTGATGCCGGCATCAATTGACTTGAGTATCGCCCTGGCGATTGTCATTTGTCTCAGGGTTCGCGGCAGGCGACATTGGCAAGTTGCGGGCAATCAGGCCGCGATACGTCGCGGCACCCAGGCAGGCGCCAAGGATCGGTGCGAACACCGGAACCAGGAAATACGGAATGTCCCGTCCGCCAGTGAAGGCGATTTCGCCCCAACCGGCCAGGAAGGTCATGAGTTTTGGCCCGAAATCGCGGGCCGGGTTCATCGCGAAGCCGGTCAATGGGCCCATGGCGCTCCCGATCACCGCAATCAACAGGCCGATCAGCAGCGGCGCCATGGCTCCGCGCGGCAGGCCGTTGTTGTCGTCGGTCAGGGCCATGATCACGGCCATCAAAATGGCCGTGATCACCACTTCGACCGCAAATGCCTGGCCGGTGGACAGGGACGGGTGTGGGTAGGTGGAGAACACCGAGGCCAGCTCCAGGCTGGCTTCACTGCCGCGCAGCATGGCGTGGGCTTGTTCGAAATCGAAGAACAGGTTGCTGTACAGCGTGTACACCAGCGCCGCGCCACAGAAGGCGCCGCACACCTGGGCCAGCATGTAGAAGGGCAGCTTGCGCTTGTCGAACCCGGCGAACAGGGTGAGGGCGATGCTCACCGCCGGGTTCAGGTGCGCACCTGAAATACCGGCACTGAAGTAGATGGCCATGCTCACGCCTACGCCCCAGATGATGCTGATTTCCCACAGCCCGAAGCTGGCGCCCGCGACCTTGAGCGCGGCGACGCAGCCGGTGCCAAAGAAGATGAGCAGGGCAGTGCCCAGGAACTCGGCCAGGCATTGGCTGGACAACGTGGGTTGGCGTAGAGCAGTCGTCATGTATGACCTCGTTTTTTTTGTTGTGAGGCGCGTGGCGCTCGACAGCAAAGCCCGGTGTCTATCCCCATTGACCCCGGGCAGATGTAGGAATGCACCTTAAAAGTGCAGTGTTTATTCAGAAACGAAAAAATATAGACAAGAAACGCTGATGTCAAAGGTCGAAAGTGAACGACCAGTCACGATATGGTCGCTAAAATCCGCTTCGAATCCCCGTAGTAGAGGCGCGCGATTGTGGTGCGCTGGCTGGGATGTGGGATTTGTCCTAAAGTAGCCGCCGAGCCGTCCCAGACCGGAGCCCTTGCATGACCCCCGCCCTAGACCTGTTGAAGAAGCACCGCGCCGAGCACCGTGTGCACAGTTATGAACATGACCCCAAGTCGGCGTCGTATGGCCTGGAGGCGGCGGAAAAGCTCGGGCTCGACCCGCAACAGGTGTTCAAGACCTTGCTGGCTAGCAGCGAGAAAGGGGAGTTGCTGGTAGCGGTCGTGCCTGTGGTAGGTACCTTGGACCTCAAGGCCTTGGCCCATGCTGCCGGGGTGAAGAAGTGCGAGATGGCGGACCCTGCGGCGGCGCAACGGGCCACGGGTTACCTGGTAGGCGGTATCAGCCCGCTGGGGCAGAAGAAACGGCTGCGTACGTTCATTGACGAATCAGCGCAGAACTTCGCAACCATCCATGTCAGTGCTGGACGGCGTGGGTTGGAAGTGGAGTTGGCGGCGGCGGTGCTGGCCGAGCATACCCAGGGCAAATTTGCCGGCATCGGTCGGGGCTGAGATTTCTGGGCCGCAAGGCGGCCCCGAGATTTCGAATCAGGTCGCCGAACTGTACCGACGAACGCCATTCTCTTGCCGCGGCAATTGCGCCGCCACACTGCCCGGCACCGGGAACAGCACCAGGTGATCGGCCTTCACCGCAATCCCCACATCTTCGCCGACCTGATGGTCGTTATGGCTAGGGAAGATAGCCTCCAGCTGGCTGCCGGTAGGCAGTTGCAGGCGGTACAGGGTCGATGCCCCCAGGAAGCTCTTGCCGACGATGTTCGCCTGCAGTGAACTGCCGGGTGCATGCACGATATCGTCGGGCCGCAGCAGCACATCCACCGAGCTGCCTGGTGCCATGATGTAGGCACGGTTGCCGCGCAGTTCACCCAGCTCGGTATTGACGGCCTCATGGCTGCTCATCTGCCCACGGATGAAATACCCCTGCCCAATGAAGCTGGCCACGAACGGCGTTTGCGGTTCGTGGTAAAGGTTGTAGGGCGTGTCCCACTGTTCCAGGCGGCCCTCCTTGAACACGCCAACCTGATCGCTGACGGCAAAGGCTTCTTCCTGGTCATGGGTAACCAGGATGGCGCTGGTACCGCGGCTTTTGAGAATGTCGCGAACCTCATGGCTCAGGCGCCGGCGCAATTCCACGTCGAGGTTGGAGAACGGCTCGTCCAGCAACAACAACTGGGGTTCAGGCGCCAGCGCACGGGCCAGGGCGACCCGCTGCTGCTGGCCACCAGAAAGCTCATGCGGGTAACGCCCGCCCAGGCCGCCCAGCTTGACCAGTTCCAGCATCTCGTCGATGACGGCGGCTTGGCGTGGGTGCTTGGCGATGCCGAAGGCAATGTTCTGCGCCACGGTCAGGTGCGGGAACAGCGCATAGTCCTGAAACACCATGCCGATGCGACGCTTTTCCGGGGCCAGGGTGAAGCCTGCACGGGAAATGACTTCGCCGGCCAGCTGGATCTCGCCGTCGTGCACCGGTTCGAAACCGGCAATCGCGCGCAGCGTGGTGGTTTTCCCGCAACCGGACGAACCGAGCAGGCAACCAATGTCGCCTGCGTTCAGGTGCAGGTTGAGATTCTGGACGATGCGCTGATCGCCATAACCGCAGGCGAGGTTGCGCAGGTTGAGCAGTAGGGGTTGACTCATGCGTGGTGGTAAGCCGGTTCTACAAGGAATTCGAGAAGCGCCTTCTGTGCATGCAGGCGGTTTTCAGCCTCGTCCCAGGCGACCGACCGTGGGTCGTCGAGCAGGTCCTGGCTGATTTCCTCGCCACGGTGGGCGGGTAGGCAGTGCATGAAGAGGACATCGGGTGCCGCCAGGTCGAGCAGTTCGCGAGTGACCTGGTAAGGCGCGAAATGCGCCAGGCGCCGTGCAGTTTCCTCCTCCTGACCCATGGAAGTCCAGACATCGGTGACCACAAGGTGTGCATCGCGCACGGCTTGCTTGACATCACGGATGATCTGCACGCGGTCACCGCCCAGCGCCATGAAGCGTTGATCCGGCTCGTAGCCTTCGGGGCAGGCGATGCGCAGCTGGAAATCGAACTGCCTGGCGGCTTCGATATAGGAGTTGCACATGTTGAAGCCATCGCCGATCCAGGTCACGGTCTTGCCCTGGATCGAGCCGCGGTGCTCGAGGAAGGTCTGCATGTCGGCCAGCAACTGGCACGGGTGCGACTCGTCGGACAGGCCATTGATCACCGGCACGCGCGATTTGGCGGCGAACTCGGTCAGCGTGCTGTGGGCGTGGGTACGGATCATCACCACGTCAAGCATGCTCGACAGCACGATGGCACTGTCGCCGATCGGCTCGCCACGGCCCAGCTGGGTGTCGCGCGGGGACAGGAAGATAGCCTGACCGCCAAGCTGGATCATTCCGGCTTCGAACGACACGCGGGTGCGGGTGGAGGACTTCTCGAAGATCATGCCCAGTACGCGGTTCTTCAGCGGCTCGAACAACACGCCTCGTTTGCGCAAGTCCTTCAGCTCGATGCCGCGGCGGATCACCCCGAGCAATTCGTCGGTGGTGAAGTCCAGCAGGGAGAGAAAGTGCCTAGCGCTCATGATTGACTACCTTATCTGCAACGGTATGCAGGTCGACCGTATGGTTTTTTTTGACAACGGGAGTGACCTGCGGCGTAAGCCGCACGGGGCGGACGAAATAGGGAAAGGCGCAATACTATAAGTAAATGTCGCCTGAAGCCAAGGGGGGAAACAGTGGCCTGATTGCAAAGGGTGTTGCAAAGGGTGTCTTTACCCGTTGGCCGGTGCTGTTTTTTATTTGCTACACCAAGGTTGTACACGGCTTGCTGGCAATTTGGCAAATGGCTGTCGCAAATCGTGCGCCTGATGTCGGTGGATTCACGCGGCGAAGCGCACTGGCTGTGGGCTGGGGGGTGAGCGCATAGTCACTGCTGGACAACAACAAGGCAGAGGCGGCCATGACCAAGACCCTGCATCACCGTGCCTGTCACCTGTGCGAAGCGATCTGCGGATTGAACATCGAAGTCAGTCACGAAGACGATGGGCGGGCGTTGATCAGCTCCATCAAGGGCGACCCGCTGGACCCGTTCAGCCGTGGCCATGTCTGCCCCAAGGCTGTGGCGTTGCAGGACATTCAGAATGATCCGGATCGCCTGCGCCAGCCACACAAGCGAGTAGGCGAGCATTGGCAGCCGATTGGCTGGGACGAAGCGTTCGCACTGGCTGCCGAGAAATTGTGGGCGGTTCAGCAAGCCCATGGGCGCAATGCCGTGGCGGTCTACCAGGGCAACCCGAGCGTGCACAACTACGGCTTGATGACCCACAGCAACTACTTCTTGGGCCTGCTCAAGACCCGCAACCGTTTCTCAGCCACGTCAGTGGACCAGTTGCCGCAACACCTGGTCAGCCACCTGATGTATGGCCATGGTCTGCTGCTGCCGATCCCGGACATCGACCATACCGACTTCATGCTGATTCTTGGCGGCAACCCGCTGGCCTCCAATGGCAGCATCATGACCGTGCCGGACGTGGAAAAGCGTCTGAAGGCCCTGCGGGCGCGTGGTGGGCGGCTGGTGGTGATTGACCCACGGCGTAGCGAAACGGCGGCAATGGCTGACACTCATCTGTTCATTCGCCCCGGTGGCGATGCAGCCCTGTTGTGCGGCTTGCTGAACACCCTGTTCGAAGAAGGCCTGGCGCGGGGGTCGCACTTACCGGTCAGCGGCCTGCAGCAGGTGCGCGAGGCCATTGCGCCGTTCAGTGCCGAGGCCGTGAGCGCCCACTGTGGTATTGCCGCAGCCGACATACGCCAGCTGGCAGGCGACCTCGCCGCTGCCGGGCGGGCAGTGTGCTACGGCCGCATGGGCGTCTCGACCCAAGCCTTCGGCACGCTCTGCCACTGGCTGGTGCAACTGATCAACCTGGTGACCGGCAACCTCGACCGCACAGGCGGCGCGTTGTGTACGGAGCCTGCCGTCGACCTGGTGGCGACCACCTCGGGTGGTCATTTCAATGCCTGGCAGAGCCGTGTGTCGGGCTTGCCCGAGTACGGCGGTGAATTGCCCGTGGCAGCCTTGGCCGAGGAAATACGCACGCCTGGCGAAGGGCAGGTGCGCGCATTAGTGACAGTTGCCGGTAACCCCGTGTTGTCGACGCCTAACGGCCGCCAGCTGGATGCGGCACTGGAGGGCCTGGAGTTCATGCTCAGCATCGATCTCTACATCAATGAGACCACCCGCCATGCCGATCTGATCCTGCCCTCCACCTCGGCGCTGGAAAACGACCATTACGACAGTACCTTCAACCTGCTGGCCGTGCGCAACGTCACCCGCTTCAACCGGGCGATCCTGCCCAAGCCGGAGGGGGCACTGCATGATTGGGAGATCTTCGTCGGCCTGGCGCAGGCGTTTGCCAAGCGTGCCGAACTGGAGTTGAAACCCACCTGGGCGCCTGCGCAGATGATCGATCTGGCCCTGCGCAAAGGGCGCTATGGTGAAGCAACGCCTTGGCAGCTCTCTCTGGAAACACTGGGCAACCATCCGCATGGGCTTGACCTTGGGCCGTTGCGCAGCAACCTTGCTGTACGCCTGGCGACTGCCAGCAAAACTGTCGAAGCGGCACCCCAGGTGTTGCTGGATGACTTGCACCGCCTGGCGCAAATGACGCCACCTGTGCCGGGCGAACTGCTGCTGATCGGGCGTCGCCATGTGCGCAGCAACAACTCGTGGATGCACAACTTCCATCGCCTGGTGAAGGGCAAGCCACGCCATCAGTTGTTGATGCACCCGCAAGACCTGCAGCAGCGCCAACTGCAGGACGGCCAGCGGGTGCGTATCCGCTCGCGAACGGGTGAACTCGAAGTGGAGGTGCAGGCCTGCGAGGACATGATGCCCGGGGTCGTCAGCTTGCCCCATGGCTATGGCCATGGCCGTCAGGGCGTGCACATGCAGATCGCCCAGGCGCAACCGGGCGTGAGTGCCAATGACCTGACCGACGAGCGCTTTCGCGATCAGGTTTCCGGCAACGCTGCCCTCAATGGCGTGCCCGTGCAAGTAGAGGCCGCGTAAGCAACGGCAAGGCCGAGCACGCTGCTCGGCTTTCCGATACAATGCGTCACCGTGCCGACGACCGCGTCGGAAAGTTCAGCTGAGGTGCTAGATGGATATCATCGATACGATCAAAGAGCAGATTGCCAACAACACCATTCTGCTTTACATGAAAGGCTCGCCGAATGCCCCGCAGTGCGGGTTCTCGGCCAAGGCATCGCAGGCTGTGATGGGTTGTGGCGAAAAGTTCGCCTACGTCGACATCCTGCAGAACCCGGAAATCCGCGCCAACCTGCCAAAATACGCTAACTGGCCGACGTTCCCGCAGCTGTGGGTAGCCGGCGAGCTGGTTGGCGGTAGCGACATCATGCTGGAAATGTTCGAAAAGGGTGAGCTGCAAACCCTGATCAAGGAAGCGGCTGCCAAGGCCAAGGCTGCTGAAGCCTGATCTTCCGGCAAGCATAAAAAAACCCGCTGATCGCGGGTTTTTTTATGCGGCGAATAATTACTCTTCGCCCATCTGCGACTGCAGGTAGTTTTCGATACTGATCTTGTCGATCAACCCCAGCTGGGTTTCCAGCCAGTCGATGTGTTCTTCCTCGGACTCGAGGATGTCTTCGAGCATGTCACGCGAGCCGAAGTCACCGGCGGTTTCGCAATGAGCGATGGCTGCTTTCAGGTCGGCCAGGCCTTTCTTCTCCAGCTTCAGGTCGCACTCGAGCATTTCCTTGGTGTGCTCGCCAATCATCAGCTTGCCCAGGTCCTGAACGTTCGGGATGCCTTCGAGGAACAGAATACGCTTGATCAGTTTGTCAGCGTGCTTCATCTCGTCGATGGATTCCTTGTACTCGTGCTTGCCGAGTTTGTTCAGGCCCCAATCTTCGTACATGCGTGCGTGCAGGAAGTACTGGTTGATCGCGACCAGCTCGTTTCCGAGGATCTTGTTGAGATGCTGGATGACGCTTACGTCGCCTTTCATTTCGGGTTCCTGCCCTGTAGAAGTGTGCCAATACACTGAAGTTTGAGCCCGATACTTAGGAGTGTCAAACCTAAGTTGTTGAATAATAAGTGAAAATTAATAGGAATAAGAATGTTTGTGAACCGCGTTGGAACGCTAACTTATTGAATTTCGGGCATAAAAAAACCGGACACAGGGTCCGGTTCTTCAAATTCTGGGGGTTCAGGCCGCGGTAAATTCTACAGGGTAGGGCAGGGATGCCTGGCTGACCTGAAGCTCGGTCAGGGTCTCGCGGACCACCTGTTTGGCCAGGCAGGCGCATTTGCCACACTGGCTGGCGACATTGGTCGCGGCTCGCACTTCCTTGTAACTGCAGCATCCTTCATAGATCGCATCGCGGATCTGTCCGTCGGTAACGCCGACACAAAGACACACATACATAAGGGCTGACCATCGCGGGTTGAGTCGATGGGTGGAGCTTAATGTTAATGAGAATGCTTGTCAAAGGACTTTCTGGAAGGGCCGTGCTTGAGCGACCGGCGGTTGCTTTGTCGATGGAGTCGGCCTGTCATCAGAAGCCGTGTATGATGGTCGGCCTTTGTTGGATGTCGGGCAGGCCCGTCTGGCCCGGCAAACGGTTTTTCACCCTCATCAGGAGATTACAATGAGCGTACTCGTTGGTAAGAAAGCCCCCGATTTCACCGTTCCGGCCGTGCTGGGCAATGGCGAGATCGTCGACAGCTTCAACCTGGCCTCGGCCATCAAGGGCAAGTACGGCCTGGTGTTCTTCTACCCGCTGGACTTCACCTTCGTCTGCCCGTCCGAGCTGATCGCTCTGGACAACCGTATCCCAGACTTCCAGGCGCGCAATGTGGAAGTGATCGGCGTTTCGATCGACTCGCACTTCACTCACAACGCCTGGCGTAACACCCCGGTCAACAACGGCGGCATCGGTCAGGTCAAATACACCCTGGCTGCCGACATGACCCACGAAATCTGCAAAGCCTACGACGTTGAGTCCGAAGGCGGTGTGGCCTTCCGTGGCGCCTTCCTGATCGACACCAACGGTGTTGTCCGCTCGCAGATCATCAACGACCTGCCACTGGGCCGTAACATGGACGAGCTGCTGCGTCTGGTCGACGCTCTGCAATTCCACGAAGAGCACGGCGAAGTTTGCCCTGCCAACTGGAAAAAAGGCGACAAAGGCATGAACGCTTCGCCAGAAGGCGTTGCTGCCTACCTGAGCGAGAACGCTGGCAAGCTGTAATTGCCACTCGCATAAAAAAACCGGCCTTCGTGGCCGGTTTTTTTATGCCTGGACTTCAAGGCTTCCAGTGCCTGTCCTGGCCCTTTGCCGCTCCTACAGGAGTGTGCATTCCCCTGTAGGAGCGGCCTTGTGTCGCGAAAGGGCCGCAAAGCGGCCCCTGGATTTCAGATCAATCGTTGAAATCACGCCAGCCGCCCATTTCCTTCCAGCGGTTGACGATGCCGCAGAACAGCTCGGCCGTCTTCTCGGTGTCGTAACGCGCCGAGTGCGCTTCACGCCCGTCGAAGTCGATGTCGGCGCTCTGGCAAGCCCGCGCCAGTACCGTCTGGCCATACGCCAAGCCTGCCAGTGTGGCGGTGTCAAAGCTGGAGAACGGGTGGAATGGGTTACGCTTCAGGTCATTGCGCGCCACTGCCGCATTGAGGAAGCCGAGGTCGAAACTGCTGTTGTGGCCAACCAGAATCGCCCGTTTGCAGCCATTGGCCTTGAGCGCCTTGCGCACGCCACGGAAGATGTCGGTCAGCGCGCTTTCTTCGCTGACCGCCATGCGCAGTGGGTGGTCCAGCTTGATGCCGGTGAATTCCAGCGCGGCCGCCTCGATATTGGCGCCCTCGAACGGTTCCACCCGATGGAAATAGGTGTGCTCGGGGAACAGGAAACCCTTCTCGTCCATGCCGATGGTGACGGCGGCAATTTCCAGCAGAGCGTCGGTAGCGCTGTTGAAACCACCCGTTTCAACGTCCACCACTACTGGCAAGTAGCCACGGAAGCGCTCGGCCATCGGGTGACGCGAGCCACTGCTGCCTTGGGCGTCCAGGTCGTCTTCGTAGAGGTCTTCGCTCACGCGTTTTCCTCCAGCAGGCGCCAGCGCAGTTTTTCACCGGCGCGCAGCGGGACTACGGTTTGCTCGCCAAAAGGCAGGCTGTCTGGGGCTGTCCATTCTTCGCGGACCAGCGTAATGGTGTCGGTGTTTGCCGGCAGGCCGTAGAAGGCCGGACCGTGCAGGCTGGCGAAGCCTTCCAGCTTGTCCAGTGCGTTACGTTGCTCGAACGCTTCGGCGTACATCTCGATGGCCGCATAGGCGGTGTAGCAACCGGCACACCCGCAGGCGGCTTCCTTGGCATGACGGGCGTGAGGTGCCGAGTCGGTGCCGAGGAAGAACTTCGGGTTACCGCTGGTAGCCGCGTCCAGCAACGCCACCTGGTGGGTGTTGCGCTTGAGAATCGGCAGGCAGTAGAAGTGCGGGCGAATGCCGCCGACCAGCATGTGGTTGCGGTTGTAAAGCAGGTGCTGGGCGGTGATGGTCGCACCAACGTTGGCCGGGGCCTCGGTGACGAACTGCGCGGCATCGCTGGTGGTAATGTGTTCGAAAACCACTTTCAGCGTTGGGAAACGCTCGACCACACGGCGCATATGCTCATCGATGAAGCGCTTTTCGCGGTCGAACACGTCGATCTCGCTGCGGGTCACTTCGCCGTGCACCAGCAGTGGCATGCCGACTTCCGCCAGCGCCTCGATGGCGGGGAAGATGTTGTCGATGCTGGTCACGCCTGAATCGGAATTGGTGGTGGCGCCGGCCGGGTACAGTTTGGCCGCGTACACGATGCCGCTGGCCTTGGCCGCACGCACGTCCTCGGGGCTGGTGCGGTCGGTGAGGTACAGCACCATCAGTGGCTCGAAGCGGCTGCCAGCCGGGCGGGCGGCCAGGATGCGCTCACGGTAGGCGCCAGCCTCGGCGGCATTGCGCACCGGCGGAACCAGGTTGGGCATGATGATGGCACGGGCGAAGGTACGCGCCACATCGCCAACGGTGTGGGGCAGGACGGCACCATCGCGCAGATGGATGTGCCAGTCGTCGGGGCGCAGGAGGGTCAGGCGATCGGACATTGGGGATTCCAGGCGGGTCGAACTCAAGCCCCAATCGTACCGGAAAACCCTGGGGCGAGCACGGCTATCAAGTTTTCCGGGCGGCGTCCGATAGCCTGCAGGTAAGCCGTCAGAATTTGTGGAGCCGCCCGTGCGCCAGCGTTACCTAGCCCTGTTGACCCTGTTCGCCAGCCTGCCGGCCGGCGCACTGACTTTCCAGACGCGCATGGAGAACATCGCCTGGAAGGTCGAGGGTGATCAGTTCGAATGCCGCCTGATCCAGCCGATCGAAGGTTTCGGCAGCGGAGAGTTCGTGCGCCGGGCAGGTGAGCAGCCAGTGTTCCAGCTGCGTTCGGACAGCAACGTACTGGGGGCAGGTACCGCCAGCCTGCTGGCGGCGGCGGCGCCATGGCAGCCTGGACGTGGTGATATCAACCTGGGCAGCGTGCGCATGGCCCGTACCGGTGTGCTGTTCAGTTCGTCCCAGGGCCAGGCCAGCCGCCTGATAAACGGTCTTCTCGACGGGCGCAGCACAGTGGTGCGCAATTACGCCGGTGAGGCCGGCAGGCCAATGGAGGTGCGCGTGCTGCCGGTCAGCTTCGCCAAGGCCTACAGCGACTACCAAGCCTGTGCCGGCAAGTTGCTGCCGATGAACTTCGACCAGGTTCGCCAGACCCAAGTAGGCTTCCCGGGGGGCGGCACCGAGCTGGATGCGTCGGCGCGTGCACGGCTGGATGTGATCCTGGATTACATGAAAGCCGACCCGACGGTGAACCACATCGAGCTTGACGGCCACTCTGACAACAGTGGCAACCGGCTGACAAACCGTGACCTGTCACGCCGGCGCGCGCTCGCGGTGGCCGATTACTTCAAAGCCCATGGCGTGGCGGAAGAACAGATCATCGTGCGCTTCCATGGTGAGCAATACCCATTGGTGAAGAACAACAGTGCTGCCAACCGGGCGCGTAATCGACGGGTGAATATCGAGCTGGATCGGGTTACGGTAGTTGTGAAACCGGTGGAGAAACCTGCCGAAAAAGCCCCTGAACCAACTGCATTAGCGCCAGCTGCCAAGTAATCTGCGCGCCTGTCGGGAATTGATCGCTGCTACAGGCGCCGTCGCCCTTGCGAAAGTTCCTGTCGCTTTGTCGTCAGAAGCTGTCGCCCCACTGTAAATTTGTGCGCAAGGCCGTTAGAATCGATGCCTTTCCGTACAACCCCGTGGAGTGATGGCATGGCGGACGTAAAAAAGGTCGTACTGGCGTATTCCGGCGGCCTTGATACTTCGGTGATTCTCAAGTGGCTGCAGGATACCTATAACTGCGAAGTGGTGACCTTCACCGCTGACCTGGGTCAGGGCGAAGAGGTCGAGCCGGCCCGTGCCAAGGCCCAGGCAATGGGCGTTAAAGAGATCTACATCGACGATCTGCGCGAAGAGTTCGTGCGTGATTTCGTATTCCCGATGTTCCGCGCCAACACCGTCTACGAAGGCGAGTACCTGCTGGGTACTTCCATCGCCCGTCCGCTGATCGCCAAGCGCCTGATCGAAATCGCCAATGCAACCGGTGCTGACGCCATTTCCCATGGCGCCACCGGCAAAGGCAACGACCAGGTACGTTTCGAGCTGGGTGCCTATGCGCTGAAGCCAGGCGTCAAGGTCATCGCTCCATGGCGCGAGTGGGACCTGCTGTCCCGCGAGAAACTGATGGACTACGCCGAAAAGCACGGCATCCCGATCGAGCGTCACGGCAAGAAGAAGTCGCCGTACTCGATGGACGCCAACCTGTTGCACATCTCCTACGAAGGCGGTGTCCTGGAAGATACCTGGACCGAGCACGAAGAAGAGATGTGGCGCTGGAGCGTCTCGCCCGAAAACGCCCCAGACCAGGCTACCTACATCGAGCTGACCTACCGCAACGGTGACATCGTTGCCATCGACGGCGTCGAGAAATCCCCGGCCACCGTGCTGGCCGACCTGAACCGTATTGGTGGTGCCAACGGCATCGGCCGCCTGGACATCGTCGAAAACCGTTACGTCGGCATGAAGTCGCGTGGCTGCTACGAAACCCCTGGCGGCACCATCATGCTCAAGGCCCACCGTGCCATCGAGTCGATCACGCTGGACCGCGAAGTTGCTCACCTGAAAGATGAGCTGATGCCGAAATACGCCAGCCTGATCTACACCGGCTACTGGTGGAGCCCGGAGCGTCTGATGCTGCAGCAGATGATCGACGCTTCGCAGGTCAACGTGAATGGCGTTGTGCGCCTGAAACTGTACAAGGGCAATGTCACCGTGGTTGGCCGCAAGTCGGACGATTCGCTGTTCGATGCCAACATCGCCACCTTCGAAGAAGATGGCGGCGCCTACAACCAGGCGGACGCTGCCGGCTTCATCAAGCTCAACGCGCTGCGTATGCGCATTGCTGCCAACAAGGGCCGTTCGCTGCTCTGATTGCTGGCTTGTGCAATAAAAACCCCGGCTCAGGCTGGGGTTTTTTTATGCGCGAAGAATATTCAAGGCATTGAGCTGGAGTGGTTCGCAACATCGTCCTCAAGTGCACTGATCGACAGTTGCGCACACTGGCGTTTTTCCAGGTTGTAAAAGCGCCAGGTTCGCGTTGGCACGGGCGGTTGGGCAAGTGCATGCAAGAGTTGTTGCTCCATCAAACGATAGGCGTCCGGGCCGGAGAACATGAATGTGACCGGTTCGCCCTGAACCACTTCATGTTTATCATCGGCCATGGCGGGTGTGGCCACACTGTTCGGCGCTGGCGTATTGTCGTGTGTGGATCTGTTGGGTGAAGGGCTGTAGAACGACTTGTAATTGAAGTTGAGCGTCAGAAAAAACAGTGCCGTCAGAAAGAATGGAAAGCCTACCAGGAACCAGGTGTAGAGCTTCTGGCTGGATTCGCTAAGAAACGGCAATGTGGCAAGTGCGGAGGCTTCGATAATCCCCGCGAAGATGGCAATGATCGTCAGCGGGGCGACAGGTTGAGCTTGGGGCATGTGGGCCGTCTCCTGCGGTTTCGCCCATCTTTACCTCACGCGAGTACTCAACTAAAGACAGGAGTGTTTTCCGAGGGCGGAATAATCGCCATTACGCATCGTTGCTTTGCTTTTTCAACATGTTTGCGCTGGCGTTTCTTCGGCTTAAGCTCAGTTTTCAACTGGTGCGTTTTTGCAGGTGGGTGATACCTTCAATCCAGGTGACAAGGTATTTGCTTGTTACAGTCATAGTCGTGATGTGTAGGAAATTTCTGTAAGCGTTGTAAGTTTTGTCTGTCCATGAGTTTCGCCGGGAAATCACCGCGCCAGCAAGCGCCCTGTTGGTTATCTTGGCGTGCCAAAGCAATAACAATGAATGGATATCGCATGAATAAAGTGCTTATCGTGGATGATCACCCGGTCATACGCCTGGCCGTACGCATGCTGATGGAGCGGCATGGGTATGACGTTGTGGCGGAGACCGACAATGGGGTGGCTGCGCTGCAGCTGACTCGGCAACACCTGCCGGATATCGTGGTGCTGGATATCGGTATACCGAAACTGGATGGCCTGGAGGTGATCGCCCGCATGGCCACCTTCAGCCCGGGCAGTAAGGTACTCGTGCTGACGTCGCAGGCCCCCGGCAATTTTTCGATGCGTTGCATGCAGGCGGGGGCGGCAGGTTACGTGTGCAAGCAGCAGGAGCTTACCGAGCTGCTTAGCGCCATCAAGGCCGTGTTGTCGGGTTACAGCTATTTCCCCAACCAGGCGTTGCATGCGTCACGTGGCAGGGGCGCAGCTAGCGAGGCGGATATGGTCAATCGCCTTTCGGCGCGTGAAATGACGGTGCTGCAGCAACTGGCGCGGGGGCGTTCGAACAAGGAAATTGCCGACAGCATGTACCTCAGCAACAAGACGGTCAGTACCTACAAGTCGCGGCTATTGCTCAAGCTCAATGCGCGCTCGCTGGTAGACCTGATCGAGCTGGCGCAACGGCAAGGTCTTAGCTGATCGCCAGGCCTGGAAGCCTCCCGCCAGGAGGCTTTGCCAGGGCTGCATGTCCTACAGGTCGTAGTCGAAATCGGCCAGCTGCTTTTGCAGGCGCCGTTCTTCCAGCATGTTGTCGATGGTGCGGCGTTTGCTCAGGTTGGTCTTTGCGGTTTCTACCAGGGGCTCCGCGTCATCGTCTGCGGCAACAAAATCATCTTCGATCGACAGGTCGTCTTTGTCGGTACTCATGAGTCGCTCCAAGCCAAGGGGCCATTGGCCGTCCTTATAACCAGAAAGCAGACGCTGGTAAAAAAGATTTTTTCAATCGTCAAGCGTGGTTTCTAGCTATCGGCTCAATCGTCGGAGGTTTTGTGCTTGTACTCGCACAAATCTTCGATCCTGCAACTGCCGCACCTTGGCTTGCGCGCCTGGCACACATAACGTCCGTGCAGAATCAGCCAGTGGTGGGCGTCTAACAGGTAATCTTTTGGTACGAACTTGACCAGTTTCTTTTCCACTTCCAGCACCGTTTTGCCTGGCGCAATTCCCGTGCGGTTACTCACCCGATAGATATGGGTATCCACTGCCATGGTCGGTTGACGGAATGCGGTGTTGAGGACCACGTTGGCGGTCTTGCGGCCCACGCCAGGCAGCGCCTCCAGCGCTTCACGGGTTTGCGGTACCTCGCTGCCGTGGCGCTCGATCAGAAGCCGGCAGGCTTCTATGACATTCTTGGCCTTGCTGTTGTAAAGCCCGATGGTCTTGATGTACTCGCTAAGCCCTTCAACGCCCAGGGCATAGATGGCCTCGGGGGTGTTGGCGACGGGGAACAGGCGCGCTGTGGCCTTGTTGACGCCGACGTCGGTGGATTGCGCGGACAGCGTCACGGCGACCAGCAGTTCGAACGGGGTGGTGTAGGCCAGTTCGGTCTTCGGGTCGGGGTTGTCTTCGTGCAGCCTGCGAAAAATCTCCAGGCGTTTGGCGGCATTCATGAAATCAGAGCTTTCCTTGACGACGTGGGTGGGCTGAGCCCGGACGCAAGCGATTGTACAAGGCCAGCAGCAGTCCGAGCAGTAGCAGGGCGCCGGGGGCCAGGCTGGCCAGGTGCAGGTCGGCAAAATGGGCCAGCCATTGGCGGCTGGCGCCAAGCAGCAGGCAGCTGGCAAACACCGCGCCGAGGTGCACGGCGAGTACGCGCCAGCGCTGTTGGTCCGGCAGCAGGAGGTCGCAGGCCAAACACTGCAGGCACAACAAGGCGGGATAGAAGCCGAGCGCCAGTGCCAAAGGCAGCGACCAGGCAAGCAGTGCCATTTGCAGGCAGCAGGCCAAGGCGGCCAGCAACAGAAGGCTGGCCAGCGCGTAGGCCCAGCTGGCCAGACGCGGACGCAACGGTGCCAGCAACAGTTGGTGCATGCCCCCCATCACTACCGCACACAATCCGATGGTGGCGCCCTCGGTCAGGGTGCGGGTGGCGCCCAGCATGGGCACCAGGCTTACGGCCAGCAGGCAGAATCTATTCATGCGTGGCGTTCTCCAGCAGTACGCTGCGCTGCTCGTCAAAATAGCTCAGCGCCTCCTGCAATGCGGCGATCACTGCCCGCGAGGTCACGGTCGCGCCGGCCAATTGGTCAAAGTCGCCGTGGTCCCGCTTCAGCGCCCAGTGGTCGTTCAATTGGCGGTTTTCGAACTGCCCCAGCCAGTGCAGTTGCGGGTCGCCTACGCGTGCCCCCAGCCCAGGGCTTTCCTGTTGTTCGACCACCTGGCTGCCGATCAGCCGGCCGTCTGTGGCGATGGCAACACTCAGCACAATCGGCCCGGCATAGCCTTGGGTTTGCGTGACCAGGATAATAGCGCTTGGCTTGCCCGCCAGCGTGGCACGGTAAGCCGCCAGGATGTGGCTGTTGGGCCGCTGTGCGGCGGGCCTCGGTAGCGGGTTGTCCAGTGGCTGGTTGTCAAAACTGCCCTCGGGCAGCACTGCCAGGCGTTGGCGGCTTTGCAGTTGCTTCTCGGCGCTGGTGATGGCTGGGCCGGTCCAATGCCGCCACGCGAAAGTGGCAGACACTGCCAATACGCCAGTCAGCAACAGCAGGCCCACATCATGTGCCAGGCGCTTCATCGGGTAGCCTGCTGGCGCTGCGTGGCCAGGCGCTCGAGCGTCGGCGCCACAAGGTTCATCAGCAAGATGGCGAACGCAGTGCCATCCGGGTAGCTGCCCCAGGTACGAATCAGGTAGATGAGCAGCCCTGTTCCCAGGCCGAAGCACAGCCTGGCCCATTCGTTCCTGGGGCCGGAAACTGGCTCGGTGGCAATGAAGAAGGCTGCCAGCATGGTCGAACCGGAGAACAGGTGCAGCAAGGGCGAACCATTGGAGTCCGATCCCGAACCGTTCCAGCCCAATAAACTGAATACGAACAGCCCTGCCAGCAAGCCCGCCGGCGCATGCCAGCTGATTACCTTGCGCTGCAACAAGAACAGGCCACCGAGCAGGAATGCCAGGTTGACCCATTCGCTTCCTGCACCGCCAATGCTGCCGAAGCCCGGATGGCTGGCAAACAGCTCGTCGATGGTCAGGCTGCGGTTGTGGCGCAAGCCGTCGAGCAGGGTTGGCCGGGCCCAGGCATCGACCTGATCGCCCCCGGCGAACACTTGCTGCAGGCTGTCGAGCAAGCCCGGGGCCGGCCCTGGCCAATGGTTCATCTGCAACGGAAAACTCAGGAGCACAAAGGCATATCCGACCATGGCCGGGTTGAACAGATTTCGCCCAACCCCACCAAAGGCCTGCTTGCCGATGCCGATGGCAGCACTTGCCGCGATCACCGGCAGCCACCATGGGGCGAGCGTGGGCAGGGCGGCCGCCAGCAGCACGGCGGTCACCAGTGCACTGCCATCGTTTAGCGCCGTGCTGGGTGATTGGCCGCGCAACGCCAGCAGCGCCGCTTCGCACAGGAGTGCCGCACTGGCACACAGCAACAGGTTCACCAGCATGCCCCAGCCATGCAGCCATAACAGCGTCAGAAGGCCGGGCAAGCAGGCCAGCAAGACCAGGCCCATGCTGGTACGTAGCCGCGGGTCGGGACTGTTGATCATTGGCCGAACATTCCGTTGAAACCGGAAAATGCCATGGCCATTACCCCGGCGCCGATCAATTCGATGGGCAGGCCGCGCAGTACACCAGGGATGTCGGCATGGGCACTGCGTTGGCGCAGATCACTGAACACCATCAGCGCCAGCCAAAAGCCTCCTCCTGCCAGCAAGGCTTGCAGCAGCGTGGCTGACCAGGGGCTGTCGTCGCTTGCCTGCTGCAGGCCCAGCCCCAGCGCCAGGGCATTGCTCGACAGCAGCGCTGGTAACCCCACTACGGGCCAGGCCGGGCGCCACTTGGCCATTAGCCAGGGCAGGCCCCAGGCAAGCAGTGCCAGCCAGGGCAACAACAGGAACAGAGCAAGATCATGGATGTGCAGCGGGGCAAGTACCCCGCGCAGCAGCAGCTGTGCGCCGATCACGCCCAAGGCGATGCACAGCGCACCAGCCAGCCCGTGTACATGCAGATGCGGCCTGGAGAAAGGCTGTTGCAGGAGGCACAGGTGATTGACCAGCGCGGCGCTTATCAGGACCAGGATGTAGTCATTCATGAGATGAAGATAGCCGGGAATCGGGAGGGACGGCCGGCAATCGAGGTACAGAAAGAACTGCCCCGGCACGAGGGCCGGGGCAGAGGGGTTACTTGATGCGCTGGCCTGGCTTGGCGCCGCTGTCTGGGCTCAGCAGGTAGATTTCTTCACCGCCAGGGCCGGCAGCCATGACCATGCCCTCGGACACGCCAAAGCGCATCTTCCGTGGCTTGAGGTTGGCTACCATCATGGTCAGGCGGCCTTCCAGCTTGGACGGGTCGGGGTAGGCCGACTTGATGCCGGAGAACACGTTGCGGCGTTCGTCACCGATGTCCAGGGTCAGTTGCAGCAACTTGTCGGCACCTGCCACGGCTTCGGCCTTGACGATCAGCGCCACGCGCAGGTCGACTGCCGCGAAGGTATCGAACTCGATCTCCGCCGACAGCGGGTCCTTGGTCAGCTCGCCATTGCCCGCTGGTGCCTTGGCTTGCGTAGCCAGCAGGTCTTCCTTGCTGGCTGCGACCATGGCTTCGACCTTGGCCGGCTCGATACGGCTCATCAGGGCCTTGAACGGGTTCAGGGAGTGGTTTTCCAGGCGCGACAGGTGATCGCTCCAGGTCAGCGGGGCAACGTTGAGGAAAGCCTCGGCGTCAGCGGCCAGCACTGGCAGCACCGGCTTGAGGAAGATCACCAACTGACGGAACAGGTTGATGCCTTGGGCGCAGATGGCCTGTACTTCATCCTGCTTGCCTTCCTGTTTGGCCAGCGACCACGGGGCCTTGTCGGCGATCCAGGCGTTGGCGCGGTCGGCCAGCGCCATGATTTCGCGCATGGCGCGGCCAAAATCACGGACTTCATAGGCTTCGGCGATGGAGGGTGCGGCCGTCAGGAAGGCTTCGGTCAGCTCAGGCGCGGCATCACCGCTTACCATCACACCTTCGTTGCCCTTGTGGATGAAACCTGCGCAGCGGCTGGCAATGTTGACCACCTTGCCGACCAGGTCGGAGTTGACCTTCTGCACGAAGTCTTCCAGGTTCAAGTCCAGGTCGTCGACGCCACGGCCCAGCTTGGCTGCGTAGTAGTAACGCAGGTATTCCGGCTGCAGGTGGTCAAGGTAGGTACGGGCCTTGATGAAGGTGCCGCGCGACTTGGACATCTTGGCGCCGTTGACGGTCAGGTAGCCGTGCACGTTGACCGCGGTCGGCTTGCGAAAGCCCGCGCCTTCGAGCATGGCAGGCCAGAACAGGGCGTGGAAGTTGACGATGTCCTTGCCGATGAAGTGGTACAGCTCGGCCTTGGAGCCTTCGCTCCAGAAGGCGTCGAAGTCCAGCTCCGGGCGGCGTGCACAGAGGTTCTTGAAGCTGGCCATGTAGCCGATTGGCGCATCCAGCCAAACGTAGAAGTACTTGCCCGGCTCGCCCGGTATTTCGAAGCCGAAGTACGGCGCATCGCGGGAGATATCCCACTCCTGCAGGCCGGAGTCCAGCCATTCGGCCAGCTTGTTGGCTACCGCGTCCTGCAGGGTGCCGCTGCGGGTCCACTGCTGCAGCATGGCCTGGAAGTCGGGCAGCTTGAAGAAGAAGTGCTGGGAGTCACGCAGTACCGGTGTGGCACCGGAGATCGCCGACTTGGGGTTTTTCAGTTCGGTGGGTGCGTAGGTGGCGCCGCATTTTTCGCAGTTGTCGCCATACTGGTCTTCGGCCGCGCACTTGGGGCAGGTGCCCTTGATGAAGCGGTCGGCGAGGAACATACCCTTTTCCGGGTCGAAGTACTGGGTCACCGAACGGGTGGCGATGTGCCCGGCTTCACGCAGGCGCGTGTAGATCAGGCTCGACAGCTCGCGGTTTTCTTCGCTGTGGGTCGAGTGGAAGTTGTCGAAGTCCACCAGGAAGTCGGCGAAGTCGCTGCTGTGCTCGGCCTGGACATTGGCGATCAGCTGCTCCGGTGTGATGCCTTCTTTCTCGGCACGCAGCATGATGGCGGAGCCGTGGGCGTCATCGGCGCAGACGTAGATACACTGGTTGCCGCGCATTTTCTGGAAGCGGACCCACATGTCTGTCTGGATGTACTCGAGCATATGGCCTAGATGGATCGATCCATTGGCATAGGGCAGGGCGCTGGTGACGAGAATCTGACGTGGCTCGGACATGGTGGCTCGGCTACTTATCTGGCTACGGGGTAAAAATGAGGGTGATCGGCCACTATAAAGGGCTGGCGAAGATATTTCACCCCGCAAGCGCATCTGCTGACGATTGACGGGTTAGGATAGGCGCCTGTTTTACATTCAGTTTGCCAATGGGAGTCTCCATGAGTGCCGTCACCCGTGCCGCCGTCGAAGGCGTGCTTCGCCAGTACACCGACCCCTACCTGAACCAGGACCCGGTCAGCGCCGGCTACGTGCGTGCCATCGATATCCAGGGCGGGCAGGTCAGCGTGCAGTTGCAATTGGGCTATGCCGCCGGGCTGTTCAAGAACGGTTGGGCCCAGGTGCTGCAAACCGCCATCGGCAACCTTGAGGGCGTCAGCGGCGCCCAGGTGTCGATCGACTGCGTGGTGGCTGCGCACAAGGCCCAGGCCCAGGTGCCGGCCATGGCCAACGTCAAGAACATCATCGCTGTGGCGTCGGGCAAGGGCGGTGTGGGCAAGTCGACCACGGCGGCCAACCTGGCCTTGGCCCTGGCCCGCGAAGGTGCGCGGGTAGGTATTCTCGATGCCGATATCTACGGCCCCAGCCAGGGTGTGATGTTCGGTATCGCCGAGGGCACCCGCCCGCAGATTCGCGAGCAGAAGTGGTTCGTGCCGATCAAGGCCCATGGCGTGGAAGTCATGTCCATGGCCTTCCTCACCGACGACAATACACCGATGGTATGGCGTGGCCCGATGGTCTCCGGCGCGCTGCTGCAACTGGTGACCCAAACCGCCTGGGATGACCTGGATTACCTGGTGATCGACATGCCGCCGGGCACCGGTGATATCCAGCTGACCCTGGCGCAAAAGGTACCGGTGGCCGGTTCCGTGATCGTTACCACTCCGCAGGACCTGGCGTTGCTGGATGCCAAGAAGGGCGTGGAGATGTTCCGCAAGGTCAATATCCCGGTGCTGGGTGTGGTCGAGAACATGGCTGTGCATATCTGTTCGAACTGCGGCCATGCCGAGCACCTGTTCGGTGAAGGCGGTGGCGAGAAGTTGGCCAGCCAGTATGGCGTCGACCTGTTGGCATCGCTGCCGTTGTCGATGCTGATCCGCGAGCAGGCCGACAGCGGCAAACCGACGGCGATCGCCGAGCCGGAAAGCCAGATTGCCATGGTCTATCAGGAGCTGGCTCGCCAGGTGGGCGCGCGGATCGTGCTGCAGGAAGCAGCGGCACCGGCGATGCCGAGCATTACCATCAGCGAAGACTGACGCACTTCCTGTTGGAGCGGCCGTTTAGCGACACAAGGCCGCTCCCGCACGTGCAGGCATAGCCTTTATGTCAGGCATAAAAAAACCCGCCAGAGGCGGGTTTTTTTGAAAGCTAGGAAGCGAGATCGACTTAGGCGATCTGAACTTCTTCAGCCTGCATGCCTTTCTGGCCGCGGGTAGCGACGAAAGTAACAGCCTGGCCTTCTTTCAGGGTTTTGAAGCCGTCAGCTTGGATGGCTTTGAAGTGCACGAACAGGTCGTCGCCCGACTGAGGGGTGATGAAGCCGTAGCCTTTCTCATCGTTGAACCACTTAACGGTACCGTTTTGACGGTTGGACATTTTTCTGTCTCCTTGGACAATTTGATAACGGTCAGGAAAAACCCTGCCCGGGACTGAGCGCAAAGAGAGCAGAAAATTCAGCGATGGGCCGATCAGGATCGTGCATCAAACTAGAGATTCTCGGTGTCACGTGCAGCACAGTGGCGCCACCTTACCCCACTTTCCGCAACCTGCCAATGGTCAGAGGGCGCTTTACGCAAATTCGGATCGACGGCGGCTGTAGCCCCCGCCCGGCGCGGGATGAGGCATGGAACTTTAACCTGGGCGCCGGGACCGGTAAGATGCGCATCACGATTTTCAACACGCAACTCTTCAGGACACCCCGCCATGAGCATCAAATCGGACAAGTGGATTCGCCGCATGGCGCAGGAACACGGCATGATCGAACCGTTCGTCGAGCGCCAGGTGCGCGGCGAACAGGACAGTCGAGTGATTTCGTTCGGGGTCTCCAGCTACGGTTACGACGTACGCTGCGCCGACGAATTCAAGGTGTTCACCAACATCAACTCGGCCACCGTCGACCCGAAAAACTTCGACGCCGGCAGCTTCGTCGACATCAAGAGCGACGTGTGCATCATTCCGCCGAACTCGTTCGCCCTGGCGCGCACTGTCGAGTATTTCCGCATTCCGCGTGACGTGCTGACCATCTGCCTGGGCAAGAGCACGTACGCCCGTTGCGGCATCATCGTCAACGTCACCCCGCTCGAGCCTGAGTGGGAAGGCCACGTGACGCTGGAGTTCTCCAACACCACCACGTTGCCGGCGAAGATCTACGCCAACGAAGGCGTAGCGCAGATGCTGTTCCTGCAGTCCGACGAAGAATGCGAGGTGTCGTACAAGGACCGTGGCGGCAAATACCAGGGCCAGCGCGGCGTCACCTTGCCGCGTACCTGAGCCGACAAGCGCGGGGAATTACCCGCGCCTTTGGCACTCCAACGCAGTAATGCCGGTGCGCATGATGTGCATCGGCTTTCGTCAGGAGCAGCCAATGAAACTCCATCCCGCAATCAGTGCCAAGCTGGCAGGCCTGCAGCCCAATCACGTGGGGTTGTTGCCCTGGTCACTGCTGGCGCACCCGCTGCCCATGCAGGCGGGGGGCGTGCCCCACCAGCCTGACCCCGATACCCCGCAACCGCCGGAACCGGGTGAAACACCCCCCATGGAGCCGGGCGAGCCGACCTTGCCGGACGAACCGCCACCAGCCCCTGTGGCCTGAGTGCTGTCACAACGGCCAGATGCGTCCCGCGCCAGCCAGGTATAGCCGGCTGGTGTCGGCTGGCGTGATTTCCCAGCCCCCGGTGAACTCACCGAATGCCGGCAGCAGGCTGACGTGTGCATCGATCAGGAAGCAAGGCAGGCGCAGGCGTTGCCGGGCCTTGCCGCGCAAGACGAACGCCGGATGCACATGGCCCGCCAACACCGGGTGCGTTGGGTGGGGCTGAGGCTCGTGCCGTAGCGCAAACGGTTCCAGTAGCCAGGGCTCCTCCTCGGTTTGAATATGCAACGAAGCCGGCGGATCGCCGGCATTGCGATCATGATTGCCGCGTATCAGCACGATTTTCAGGTGTGCATGCCGTTCCCGCCACAGCTGTAACCTGGCCAGCGTCGCTGGTGCTCGAGCTGTGCGTGCATGGAGGAAGTCGCCAAGAACGATCAGCTGTTCGCAGTCATGTGCTGCCAACAAGGCGTCCAACCGGGCAAGTGTCGCCTGGGTGGTACCGCGTGGCACCGGTTGATGCAGGGCGCGATAGCTGGCGGCCTTGCCGATGTGGACGTCGGCCACCAGCAGGGCGCGGCGGGCAGGCCAGTAGATGGCCTTGTCGGGGAGCAGCCAGAGCGACTGGCCACAGTGTTCGATGGGTTGGTAGTTCATCCTCCACCCGCCGCTTGTTCCAGTTCCGCCACCATGCGCGCAATCCGATCCGCCAGCTTCTCGGTGCTCAACGTCTCGCGCATGCCTTCCACCAACAACGCAAACGCCAGCGGCCCTGGCCGCCTCAACGCGCGCAGGTCCAGTCGCAACTCACCCATTTTCAGCAACTGCCGACGCAGTCGTTCGATCTCCAGCTCCTCGCTCAACACCTCATCCTGCGCCTGGCCAAGCAGCAGGTTCCCTGTATCGTGTTTGCGAAACACTTCATAGAACAGCCCACTGGAAGCCTGGATCTGCCGGGTGCTCTTCTGCGCCGCTGGGTAGCCGCCAAACACCAGCCCGGCGATCTGGGCAATCTCACGAAAGCGCCGCAGAGCCATTTCCCCGGCATTCAGGCTGGCCAGCACATCTTCCAGCAGGTGATCGGTGCTCAGCGCCAGCGGCAAGTAACTCGCCCAGTCCACCAGGGCAGGACTGAGCAGTTCGAACCCATAGTCATTGACGGCAATCGATACCGATAGCGGTTGCACGCGGCTGACCCGCCAGGCAATCAGGTTGGCCAGGCCCAGGTTGGCCATGCGCCCGGCAAAGGGGTACAGGAACAGATGCCAGCCCTGGCGTGACTTGAAGGTCTCGGCCAGCAGTTTGCCGGTGGTGGGCAAGGCCGACCATCGTGCCTGCAGCGCCAGCAGCGGGCGCACTGCGCGCATCTCCGGGCCATCAAAGCGTTCATGGGCTGCAGCATCGAGCTGTTCGACCAGCGCGTCGGCCAATTCGCTCGAGAGCGGCATGCGCCCGCCATTCCAGCGCGCCACCGCAGCCTTGCGCGCCGTGCTGCGACGCACATAGGCCGTCATGTTTTCCACGCGCACCAGCTCCAGCACCCGCCCGGCAAACACCAGCGCGTCGCCGGGGCGCAGGCGGGCAATGAAGGCTTCCTCGACACTACCAAGCGTCTTGCCCGCGCTACCCTTGCCCCAGTACTTGAGTTGCAGGTTGGCGTCGCTGACGATGGTGCCGATACCCATGCGATGGCGTCGTGCCAGACGTTCGCTGGCGACCCGGTAAACACCGTCGGCGTGGCGCTCGACGCGCTGGTAGTCCGGGTAGGCGCTGAGCGAGTTGCCGCCATGACAGACGAAGTCCAGCGCCCATTGCCACTGGCTGTCGCGCAACTCGCGAAAGGCCCAGGTGCTGCGCACTTCAGCCAGCAGTTGCTCGGGACGAAAGCCACTGCCCAGGGCCATGCTGACCAGGTGCTGGACCAGCACGTCCATGCTCAGGCGTGGTGAGAAGCGGGCTTCGATGTGACCGGCAAGCAGTGCCTTGCGGGCCGCCGCTGCCTCCACCAGCTCCAGGCTGTGGGTAGGCACCAGGGTGACCCGCGAGCGCCGTCCCGGCGCATGCCCTGAGCGCCCGGCACGCTGCATCAGGCGGGCAATGCCCTTGGCCGAGCCAATCTGCAACACCCGCTCCACTGGCAGAAAGTCCACACCCAGGTCCAGGCTGGAAGTACAGACCACGGCTTTCAGGCTGCCTTGCTTGAGGCTGCGCTCGACCCAGTCGCGGGTTTCTCGGGCCAGTGAGGCATGGTGCAAGGCAATCAGCCCGGCCCAGTCGGGGCGGGCTTCAAGCAGGGCCTGGTACCAAAGTTCGGCCTGTGCACGGGTGTTGGTGAACACCAAGCAGCTGGCACTGGCGTCTATCTCGTGGCTGACCTGGTCGAGCATCTTCAGGCCCATGTGCCCCGCCCAGGGGAAGCGCTCGATGGCTGTTGGCAGCAAGGTATCGACCTGTAGCGCCTTGTCCTGGCGGCCCTGTACCAGCAGGCCGCCTTGCGGCAGCAGTACCTCCAGCGCATGTTGCAGGTTGCCGAGGGTGGCCGAGAGGCCCCAAGTGGGCAGGTCGGGGTGCCACTGGCGCAGGTGGGCCAGGGCCAGTTGCAGTTGTACACCGCGTTTGTTGCCCAGCAGTTCGTGCCATTCATCCACCACCACCAGGCGCAGCGTAGCGAAGTCTTCGCGCGCCTGTGCCCGGATCAGCAGCAAGGTCAGGCTTTCGGGTGTGGTGACCAGCACGCTTGGCAGGCGCCGCGCTTGCCGGGCGCGCTCGGCGCTGCCGGTGTCGCCGCTGCGTACCCCCACGCGCCAAGGCAGTTCAAGTTCATCCAGTGGCGCCTGCAAGGCGCGCGCAGTGTCAGCGGCCAAGGCCCGCATGGGCGTGACCCACAGCACCTGCAATGGCACCGGTTGGCTGCCTTGGGGCTGGGGCTTGAACGCGCGAAGCGCGGCGAGCCACACGGCGTAGGTCTTGCCGGCGCCGGTACTGGCATGCAATAGGCCAGACTGGCCGCGCTCGACGGCTGCCCAGACGCGTCGCTGGAAAGCGAACGGCTTCCAGCCGCGTTTGGCGAACCAGGCATTGGCAAGGTCGATGGCGGCGGGCATAAGGCAGTGGTCCGTCGAAGGTCGTGCTTCTACAGACCACCCGCCAAGGGCAATGGTTTTACCGAATCAGTTGCCCAGCAGATAGCCGCTGCGGCATACCTGCTCGCCGGCCACATGGGCGATGACCATGCCAGCCGTTGCCATGCGCCGCACGTTACGGGCGTACAGCAGGCCCGGCTGGCTGTTGCGTATGGCGGTCACCCGGTCGCTTAGGGGGTCGATGATTTCTGCGATCAACTGGCCGGCTTCCAGGTGCTGTCCTGGTTTGGCGTGATACACCAGCAAGCCGCCCAGTGGCGTCGACACCGGCTCGACAGCGGCCAGCGGCGTGGCGGGGTTGAGCAAGGCCGGCAAAGGCGGGCTGGCGCCCTCGATAACACCCGCGTGGGTCAGAAAGTCGATTATCGCCTGGCAATCCTTGCTGGCCAGGTCATGGCTGACATCGGCCTGGCCACGCAGTTCGACGGTTACAGAGCAGCAGCCCAGCGGGATCGGGAAGCGCTTGCCGAAGCGCTGCTGCAACTGCCACCAGACCAGGCTGAAGCATTCGTCGAAAGACTGCCCGCCCGAATCGGTGGCCAGCAGGCTGGCCTGGGCGCCCAGGTAGCGGGCCAACGGCTCGATTTGCGGCCAGGCGTCTGGTGTGGTGTACAGGTGCTCGACTGCCTCGAAGTCGCAGTGCAGGTCCAGCACCATCTCGGCATCGCAGGCCAGGCGCTGCAGGATCAGGCGCTGGGCTTGCAGCGGTGTACGGGCTGGGTGCGCGTCCAGCCCGCGGCGCAGGTATTCGCGGATCAGTGCGAGGTTGTGAGCCGAGTCCTGGGTCAGGTGCTCTT